>CANDJX010000051.1 GCA_947385185.1 uncultured Clostridia bacterium | reverse complement strand
ACGTCGTTCGAGCCGGCTTCGGACGCAAGCTCTTTCACATACTCGGAATTTATGACGGCTTCGCCGTCCCCCGACTTGAAATACAGCATATCGTTGGCGGCGGTATAAAATCCGTTCACGTCGTCGTCGCCGTAACCGTTCGTAACGATCTTATCTCTGTCGTAATGTCCCAAATCGCCGAACGCGCCGAACATATCGAACAGCGATATGCCGAAATTGCTCTTAAGAAGCCCGTCGCCTATAAACAGACCCGCAACGATTATAACGGCAAAAAGAACCACAATCACGCCAAGCGCGATTATGAATTTTTTGAGAAATCCTCCCTTTTTGCGCGGTTTACGAAGAGTTCCGTCGTCGTAGTCGTCGTAGCCTGCCAAACGTTTGCGCTCTCTTGCCATTCCTGCTCCTTTTATCCGTCCTCAGAGATCATTATCCGTATACTATATCCGTATACTTATTTTACTCTTTTCCCCGCGCTCAAGTCAATACTATTCGCGCGCCTACGCGCATTTTTAATAGAATTTTAATGAAGTATAAATAAAGGACCGCACGCCGAAGCGGCAATCCTTTTATTCCGATAAACCCGGCGAAAATAAAAATCCTTTCGAATTAAAAATCCTCAAGCTCGTACGGATCTTTATTTCAATCTCTTTACTATCGTTTTGCTCAGTCGCACGAACAGCCAGTCGATACACACAAAGAGCAATACGGCGATAAGCGTAACGAAAATATATCCAAGCGCAAAGTTATTGCCTATTCTGCTTATAAGCGAAGCGATGTCGGCGTAATCCGCGACGAGCGCGCCGAGAAGAAAAACGAATAAAACGTCGAGAGCGGCGAATACCGATACGACCGCTATTCGCAGACAAGCCGTTTTTATCGTCGAATAATCGAATTTTCTTATCGCCGCGCAGATAAGAGAATACGGCACGAATACCACAGCCACCATAAGGAGCACGGCTATGTTCGCCGCCGAGCACAGAAATCCGAGTCCGACGCTCGTTACGATCGTCATGATCCCGTAAGATAAGCCGCAACGCTCCATAACGATATTATAGCACAGCGAAATCATAACGAGCGGCGCGACTGTTATGGGCAGATAGCACGTAAGCACCGTCATCACGATCGAGATCGCCGCCGCCGTTGACGAATACGCGAGTTTCCGCCCGTCGGTCAGATTGCGTATTTTGCGTTTGGGATGAGGTTTATCCGGCTTTTCGTCGTTTTTCGCTTTTTCGCCGTCGTTACCGCCATTGTTTTTGTTCGCCGTATCGTCGCCGCTATCGGCTGTTCCGGCGTCCGGAGTCGCGTCCCTTTCGTCGGGCCCGTCGGAGAACGGATCTATATCCTTTCTCATATCAACTGCACCCGCGGGCGCACGCGCAACAGGTTTCGGTCAGGCAATAGCAAAGCGCGCAGTTCGCGCAGGTATTGGCGGCGTCGTTCATCGACTGCTGTTGCTGATATTGCTGCTGCTGTCTGTACCTCTCGTTATACATATCGTCGTCGTAGGCATAAGGACCCTGACCCGCGCCGACGTCGGTCGCACGCGCGCTCGGATTGCCCATGACCATATCGAGCTTATTCAGACTTTCGCGATATTTCGCATTATTCGGATCGAGCTGAACGGCGATCATAAGCTGACTGCGGCTTTCGCTGAGCCAGTCGCGCTTGTAGAAAATGATCGACTGATAATAGTGCCATTTCGCGTCGCGGTCGGTAATGGAATCGAGCACGTCCTGCGCCTCGTCATACGACCCCGCGCGGATCAGACTGTCGATCTCTCCCCATCCGCCGCCGTATTTTTTGCTCGACTCGCGTCGCGCTATATCCTTTTCTATAACTTTCCAGCAGTCCTCGAGTTCGCTTAAAAGCCGCGCGCCCTCGTTCCCGAGCTCGCCGTCCTGAAAACGCTGTTCGCCGTATCTCGCGCGGAGAGCCTCGTAACGCGCGCGCAGTCTGTCGGGATCGGCGTCCCTGTCCAGTCCGAGCACTTCGTAAGGGTCTTTCATCTTATTGACCTCCTTGTTTGCCGTCCTCTTTACGTCCGTTATACCTGAACGTCGGAGAAGGCAGTTTCTTTTTCGAGCCGAAAAGCATTTCGGTTTTACGGCTCAGTCCGTTATCTATTATATTACGCAGAAGATCGCCCGCATGAGTCAGACGCATTTTATTCAGTCCGGCGACGGCGCGGTTGCGCACCGACGCAAACATGAACGTCAGTTCTTTTTCATGCGCGGCTATATACGCCGCCCGTCCGCCTTTGCCGAAATCGTTCCAGACGGCGACGAACGGATTGTATCTTTTCGCTTTGACGTCCTCTTCCACGTCGTCGAGCGCGTCGGCGATATAAACGAATTTTCCTATATTGTAGCACGCTTCGCCGAACCCTTCGCGGGAAAGTTCGTCGGGATTTTCCGCATTATAGTATGCCTCTTTTTTGTCCGAATTATGCTTCGCCGCGCTCACCGCGAGGTCGCGCAACAAAACCGCGAAACAGTCGGCGACCCTGTCCACCGACGCGACTCTTTCCGCTTCCATCGCGCGCAGGCGCGTGTATCCGTCCGAAATTATCCTGTCTTCGTCGGCAAGCCGTTCTTTGGCGCGGCGGTAAGGTTTTTTGAGCACGTGACGCATTATGCGATGTTTCGACCCGCCGTCCGCGACGTCGTCGCACATCTTATAATGGCACAGCAGCACGTTCAGGTCCGCGAGCGTCCGCCACAGTCCGAAGTCTTTCACGCACGGTTTGCGGCGAAAATCGCCTATGCACCGCACCGTATCGAATTCCACGTCCGGTTTGGTCGCTTCGAGAAGCAAAAGTCCGAGCACGGTCGAATCGTAATTCGTGGTAAGCCGCGCTATGTTCCCGCAACTTTTCTTCGTGGACATACACAAACCGCAGTACGCCGACTGGAACATGACGTAGTCGCGCTTCGTTATCGTCTTTTCGTCCGGGAGAACGTATCCGAACATCAGAGTACGAAACCGACCTTTCTGTAAACTTTGGACAGCGTTTTACGCGCGATATACGCCGCTTTTTCCGCGCCCGCGCGCATAATCCGTTCCAGCTCGGCTTTGTCGCCCACGTATCTTTTATACGCTTCGCGGACGGGACGGAGATATTCGACCACCGATTCCCCGACCGCCTGTTTGAACGTCGCGTAACTTGCGCCGTCGAACTCTTTTTCCGCGGCTTTGACCGTCTTGCCCGTCATTGCCGAATATATGCCGAGCAGGTTCGTTATTCCCGGCTTATCCGCCGCCGCTCTGATCTCGTGACCCGAATCGGTCACCGCGCGGGCAAACTTGCGCATGACGGTTTCGGGCTCGTCGAGCAGAAAAACGACGCCGAGCGTATTGTCGTCCGTCTTGCCCATTTTCGCCGTCGGATCGGTAAGGCTGTAAATTTTCGACGTATTTTTATTGCCGACGTACCCTTCGGGGAGTCTGAAAGTCGGGCTGTAACGGTTGTTGAACCGCTCCGCAATCGTCCGCGCCAGTTCGATATGCTGCATCTGATCTTTCCCGACGGGAACGAGATCCGCCTGATAGAGCAGAATATCCGCCGCCATCAGCACGGGATAGTCGAACAATCCGACGTTTATTCCCGATTTGCCCGCTTTCCTGCTCTTATCTTTGAACTGCGTCATACGATTTGCTTCGCCCATCATGGTGTTGCAATTGAGTATCCAGGTGAGCTCGGCGTGCGCCGGCACGTGCGATTGCACGAAAAGCACGCTTTTTTCCGGGTCGAGCCCGATTGCGAGAAAAAGCGCCATAAAGTCATAGCTTCGCCTGCGAAGATCGGCGGGTACGGTATCAACCGTCAGAGAATGCATATCGGCGACGGTATAAATGCAGTCGTATTCCTCCTGCATCGAAACCATGTTTTTCAACGCGCCTATATAATTGCCGAGCTGAAGATCGCCCGTCGGCTTAAGCGCCGAATATACGATTTTTTTTCTTGTATCTTCCATAATGAGTCCGGTTGATTTTCGGGTTATTTTTTCAGTCCTTTCGCAAATTCGTAAACCGTATCGGGCAAAGCCGCGGGATCTATCACTTCGTTAAAACGCTCGGGCATCCCGAATAACGCGTATACGCTTTCGGGCACGGGGAACGCGGTTTCGCTTTCCATTTTCCGGAGCGCTTTCACGTCGTCCTCCGGCGGCGTGATACCGATACTGTCCAGCACCGTAGCCGCGAATTTGACGGGCGACGCCGTAGAAACCACAACGACGGGTGCGTCGTCCTCGCATTCGTCGAAATACCTATTGCAAACGTCGAACGCGACGGCGGTATGCGGATCGCAAAGATAACCGTATTCGTCGTACACGTCCATGAGCGTGTCCGCATAGTCCTCCTGTTTTGCGTATCCGCCCCAGAACGTTTCGCGGATCTCGCACAGCCGTTCGCCGCCGACGTCGTAAGAACCGTTCTTTTTCAATTCGTCCATCCATGCCTTTACGGTATCGCCGTCGCGATCCGCGAACTCGAAAAGCAGTCTTTCGAGATTGGAGGAAATGAGTATATCCATGGACGGCGAAGTCGTTTTTATAAACTCGCGGTCGAGCGAGTACACGCCGGTTTCGAGGAAATCGGTCAGAACGTTGTTGTCGTTCGACGCGCAGATGAGTTTGCCGGCGGGCAGTCCCATGCGCTTTGCGTAATACGCCGCAAGAATATTGCCGAAGTTTCCGGTCGGAACGCAGAAATCGACTTTATCGCCGAATTCGATCTGCCCCGACGACAGTAAGTCGGCGTACGCCGAAAAATAATAAGCCACCTGAGGAGCGAGCCGACCGAGATTGATCGAATTCGCGCCCGTCATTTTACAGCCCGCTTCCGCAAGTTTTCCGGCGAGTTCTTTGTCCCCGAACGCCTGCTTGACCGCCGTCTGCGCGTCGTCGAAATTACCTCTGACCGCGACGACTTTGACGTTCGATCCGAGCGTCGTGACCATCTGCTTCTTCTGAGTATGACTTACGCCGCCGTCGGGATAGAACACGATGACTGCAGTGCCGGGAACGTCGGAGAACCCTTCGAGCGCCGCCTTGCCGGTATCGCCGCTCGTTGCAACGGGGATAAGGCAGGTTTCTTTCTGCCCCGTTTTGTTTTTCAGAGCGGTCATAAGAAGCGGAAGCACGGACAGCGCCATATCCTTGAAAGCGTGCGTCTTGCCGTGCCAGAGTTCGAGCACGTACAGTCCGTCGGCGAGTTTCACTTCGGGCGCGGGATCGCCGTCGAACGTAGCGTACGCGCGGCGGGCTATTCCGAGCAGTTCGTCGTACGTCAGTTCGTCGAAAAATTTGCTCATCACAAGCGCGCTGCGCTCGGGGTAGTCCGTTTCCGTCATGCGCAAAATTTCCTCGCGGCTTATTTCGGGAAACGACTCGGGAACGAACAGTCCGCCGTCGGGAGCAAGCCCGGTAAGCACGGCGGTCGAACCCGTTACGCTCAGTTTGTTATTTCTTGTTGAAACGTATTTCATATTGTCCTTGATTTATTGATATTTTTTCATGAATTTGGGCGCTTTGCCGCAGGTAACGGAAAGAAAGAAATCCACGCCGTGATTTTCGGAAAGGTCGTCGAGCGCGATGAAAAGTCCTTCCATGTCCTCCGCGGGCGTACCGAGTATTCTCGCAAGCCCGTCGACGTAAATGCGGCTGACGTCCGAATCGGATGCGACTATACCCTTTATGAATCCTACAAGCGATTCTTCGCTTAAATTCCCGTAATCGCGCACGTTTATAAACCTTATCGCGGCGCGAACGTCGCGCGAATAGTCGGACGTATCCGTAACGAATATAACGTTTCCTTTGCACACGTCGAGCGACGCGTTTGCGCCGTCGATCATTTCTTTTGTCTTTCCGCTGCCCTTGGGGCCTGCTACTACGTTTATCATCTTTTGTCTCCCTTTATGGATATTTTATAATATTTTGCCACGGATTTATTAAATCCGCATTAAAGCCGACGTCAGGAAAGCGAATTCATGAACTTCGTTATGCGCTCCATTCCCTTTACTATGTCGCTTTCGCTTATCGCGTACGAAAGACGAACGTACTCGGGAGCGCCGAACGCCGCGCCGTCCACCGCCGCGACCAGCTCGGTTTCAAGCAACTTAGCGCAGAAGTCGGACGAATTCTTTATTTCTTCGCCGCCGCACTTTCTGCCGAACGCGCCCGACACGTTTATCATGATATAGAACGCGCCCTTCGGTTCGTTGCAGCTTGCGTAAGGTATTTTTTTCGCAAGCGACGTGATCAGTCTGCGCCGCTCGTCGAAAGTCTTTTGCATGGACGAAAGGAACTCGTCGCCGCGTTTGTCCGTAAGCGCTACGAGCGAAGCGTACTGCGCGATGGAATTGGCGTTCGACGTCGTATGGCTCTGTATCGAGCTCATGGCTTTGGCGACGGAAAGCGGCGCGGCGGAATAGCCCATACGCCAACCCGTCATCGAATACGTCTTGGACAGACCCGAACAGATTATCGTCTTTTCTTTTATCTTTTCGCTCACCGCGGCGATGGAGAAGAACTTTACGCCGTACACGAGTTTTTCGTATATTTCGTCGCTTATTATATAAACGTCTTTATCTTCGAGCACCGCCGCAAGCGCGCGGAGTTCGGATTCGGTATACACGCTGCCGTTGGGGTTGGAAGGGTTGTTGAGCACGAACGCTTTCGTTTTCGGCGTGATCGCTTCGGCAAGCGCGTCGGGCGTTATTTTGAAATCGGTCGAAGCGTCGGTATTTACGAACACGGTCGTGCCGCCCGACATACGTATGAGCTCGGGATAAGTCAGCCAGTACGGAGCGGGCAGAATAACTTCGTCGCCCGGGTTCACGACCGCCTCGAACGCGTTGCGAAGCGTCTGCTTGCCGCCCGTGGATACCACTATCTGATCGGGGGCGAAAGTCAAGCCGTTATCGCGCAGAAACTTGTCGCAGATCGCCTTGCGGAGTTCGGGAGTGCCCGCCACCGGCGTATACTTGGTCATGCCGCGGTCGAGCGCGTCTTTCGCCGCGTCTGTTATGTACGAAGGGGTGTTGAAATCGGGTTCGCCCGCGCCGAAACTTACGACGTCCATGCCCTGCGCCTTCATCGCCTTGGCTTTCGCCGTAATCGCAAGCGTGAGGGACGGCGCGATATTTTTCGCTCTGTTCGATATTTCCATATCTTCTTTGGTCTCCTTGTCTGAAAATCCTCGTCGTTTCCCTTATAATTATAGATAATACCATAAAAGCCGTCCGAAAATCAAGCGTTTGATACCATACGTATTTTTACATTTCGAGCGCTGCGTCTGCAAACGCCGAAATCAATCGCGCTTATTTTCGTTTTCCGATTCCGCGCCGTCGGTCGGCGCCGCCGGGTCGCCCATAATTTTATTTATCAATTCCATTTTAAGCGCGGCTTTCTGCATTTCGTCGAGAACGGTTATATCGTCTATTTCTTTCAAAACGATCATGGCTTTTTCGATTTGCTCGCCGATACTGTTGATTTCGTCGATGTCTTTGTCCGACACTTTCGTTTCCTTTAACATTATTTTTTTCTCTTTAATCAAAGGTACTATTATGTCGATCAGCAGTGATACAATCGTGTTCGTACAAAAATAAAAACTTATAATGACCGCGTTCTGACCGAATAAAGTAACTTCTTCTTTCGAAAGAAAAGCCCACGCCGTCGAAAACAACAAAACGAACAAATTGATCAGCAATATGGTCACCGTGTTGAACATAACGCTTACGGTCTGATAAAACTCGCCTTTTTTGCCTATGTATTCCCGTCTTCGGAGTAGTCCTGTAATATTTGTATTTTTCGGTTGAATATCTTTCAGATATTTCAAAATCAGAACGTCCCAGACGAGAAATATCGTTACCGATATTCCGAAAATAGTCCATTCCAGACAAACGGTATCTTTCAATCCCTCGTACGACCATATTATCTCCGATCTGATCGAAATAAAGATTATTATTAAAATCAGATAAAACAGTATTATTTTCGGATAATATAACGACAGCCGGTTTCCGAATTTGGTACTTTTTTTCATTCTCAAACATACGACATAGCACGCCAAGAATAAAAACGATGCTATGCCGCCGATAAGAACGGCGATGAAAAATCCCGTGGAAAACGGCAACAGATCGAAATTTGCCAACATATTGAAAAATGCGAAAAAGAAAAAAAAGACTCCCAAAAAAGCAATAAGCGCTATCAGAGCGCCGAGCCCCGTCAATTCTAAATTTTGTTTTATTTTTTCGTTTCTTTTCATAAAAAATTTTCCGCGGCGACAAGTTTCCCGTTATCGATTCAATTACAGCGCCCGATGAAAAAAATATCAAGCGCTATAAACAATCGAACGATTTTATTTTCGTATAAATATTTCTATTTGAGGAACTTACCCATAACCTCGGCGGTAGACCCGAAATACGCGAACGTATCCGGATATTTTTTGAGTATCCTCTGCACTTCGGAAATCTGCTTTTTGCGCACCACGCAGACGAGCATACTGCGTTCTTCGTGCGAAAACATCCCGACGGCAGGCATTTTCGTAACGCCGTGATGCGTGCTCTCGAAAATTTCGGCGGAAAGCTCGTCCGGCTTCGTCGTGATTATCTCGAACTTGTACGCTACCTTAAAGCCCTGGATAAGCAGATCGCACACTTTGCTCGTAACGAACAAGGATACCAGCGCGAGCAAAACCGGATCGAGTTTGACCGTAAAGCTCTCGCCCTGATTATAGACGAAAAACGACGCCACGACGACGGACGCGTCGAACAGAAAGGTAAGCCAGCTAACGTTCAGTTGTTTGAATTTTTTGTTCGTGACCGTCGCAAGCACCGCCATGCCGCCCGACGTGCCGAAGCATTTAAGCATGATAGCGAGCGAGGCTCCGGACAGTATCCCGCCGGCCACCGCGGCAAGGATCGCGTTCGTTTCGGGACGATAGACGGGGAATCCGGGAATGAGCCCGAACACTATAAGGAGCACGGACGAAACCGCCATCGAAATCGTGGCGACCACCGCCTCGCGCTTTCCGATAAAGAAAAACGCTATAAAGAACAACGGGACGTTGAGCGCGAGCAAAAACCAGCCCGAATTGATACCGAACGCATATTCGAGAAGTACCGCTATACCGTTAGTCCCGCCCGGCGCGAACCCGTTCGGAGATATAAACATAGCTATCGCGACCGCTCTGACCGCGCCCGAAAGCAAAATGGGCAGAACGACGGCGACGATAAACTTACGCGCTTTTTCGAACGTTATTTTTTCTTTCGCTTTCTTTTCTTCCGTTTCCATAGCCACCGCTTTATTCTTTTTGTTTTATTGTAACATCTTTCGGCATAAAAATCAAGCCGAAAAACAAAAAAGCGTTACATTGGCTGCAACGCTTTTGTTCCTGTTCCGTTATTCGATCAGATGTTGAGCAAACGAAGAATATGCTTGCTTACGATCATAAGGATAAGGTCTACGATCCAGATAATGTTCCATCCGAGAAGAATACGAAGAATACCTGCAACAATCTTACCTTCCGAAATTCTGGTAACCGCTCCGCAAATAAGTGCGGTGATAGGAATGATCGCCAGAATAACGCTGACGATGTAATCGAGACCGAAATAATCGCTCTTTTTACTTGCCATGATTTAATCCTCCTTTTTTTGTAAATTTATTATACACCTTTCCGGCAGTAAAAGCAACACAATTTTCACACATTTTTCACATTTTTTATAAATTATCGCATAAAATTTTTTAATCCGATCGCGTCGCCGCGCGAGTCCCGCTTGACATTTGATACTTTATAATGTATTCTTATTGCGAAATAATTATGCTCAGACTCATGAAGTATCTCAAGGGCTTCGTGCCCGAAGCGGTTTTCGCGCCGTTTTTCAAAATCATCGAAGCGGCTATCGAACTCGCCGTGCCGCTTATCGTCGCGTATATGATCGACACGGGAGTGGAAAACGGCGATATAACGCTCGTGATCGGACTCGGCGCAATCATGGCGGGACTCGGGATTATCGGGCTCGGGTTTTCTCTCGCCTGCCAATATCTCGCGTCCAAGTCGGCGGTAGGTTTCGGCTGCAATCTCCGCCGCGCGCTGTACGCGCATATACAGCGCATGAAACTCGGCGACGTGGACAGGATAGGCACCGGCGCGCTTCTGTCGCGCATGACGACCGACGTAGCCCAGGCGCAACAGGGATTCGCCATGTTTTTAAGGCTCATGCTCCGCGCTCCGTTCATTGCGGCGGGCGGAATAATAATGAGCGCGATAGTCGCGCCCGATCTCTGGTATATCGGGCTTATAGCCGGCGTTTCGGCGCTCGTCGTTCTTATAATAATAATGAAAGTATCCGTTCCGCGGTTTTCGAAAGCGCAGGCACGCCTGGACGAAATCAGTTCGCTTACGGGCGAAACGATCAAGGGCGAGCGCGTAATACGCGCGTTCGCCGGGGAAAAACGATCGATCGACAAATTTTCGGCGGCAACCGGAAAACACACTAAAGCCGCCACGGGCGCTGCCGTCGCTTCCTGTCTGCTCAGTCCGCTTGCCGGAGTAATAATCAATCTCGCCGTGGTTCTGCTCATACTGCTCGGCGGAAACGAAGTAAACGCGGGATCGCTCAGTCGGGGCGACCTCGTCGCGCTCGTGAATTATATGTCGCAGATACTTCTCGCGCTCGTGGCGCTGTCCGTACTGCTCGTGCTCGTGTCGCGCGCTCTCAGCTCTGCGGAAAGGATCAACGCGGTGCTGGATATGCCCGAAGAAACAGAGGGTGCGGGCGCAATCCCCGACCCCGACGCTCCGCTCGTCGAAATGAACGACGCGTCGTTTTCGTTCGGCGGCGAAGAAAACGCGGTCGGCGGACTTACGTTTACGCTCAACGCAGGCGAAACAGATCGGAAGAGCGTCGTGTAGGGAAAGAGTGTGCTTGTCAGTGTA
>CANDJX010000050.1 GCA_947385185.1 uncultured Clostridia bacterium | reverse complement strand
AGATTCCTGTAAGTGACTGGAGTTCAGACGTGTGCTCTTCCGATCTTGCTCATCGACGAAGTAATCCGTTTCAACTCCGCAGAGTGCCCGACCAAGATGGGAACGTTCTCGCAGTACGATCATCCTCACACCCTCGCGCGTTACGCCGAAGTCGCAGACGCGCTCGGACTCAAGGGCAAGACGAACGAGGACAAAGTGGAGAATCTCATCAAAGCCGTAAACGAACTTAAAGCGCGCGTCGGTATCAAGCCGACGATCAAAGATTACGTGCCCGACGAGAAAGATTTCCTCGACCGTCTCGACGCTATGGTCGAACAGGCGTTCGACGATCAGTGCACGGGCGCGAATCCCCGCTACCCGCTCATGAGCGAGATCAAACAGATGTACCTCAACGCTTACTACGGCAAGCACGAAAAGGTCTGAAAACAAACGTAATTTACACACAGCCCGTAGGTTTTCCGCCGCGGGCTGTGCGTAAAAAATTTTATAGGGAGAGATGAGACCATGATATTAAACGCCGATAAGGTGCTTGCCGTAAGGACGGCAAAAACGATTTACCGCGACGGAGATACCGTCGTAAAAGTTTTCGACAACGACTATTCCAAAGCGGACATACTGAACGAATCGCTCAATCAGGCGCGCGTCGAAGAAACCGGGCTCAATATACCGAAGCTGCTCGAAGTGGGCATTGTAGACGGAAAATGGGCGATACGGACGGAATACATAGCCGGGAAAACGCTCCAGACGCTTATGAACGAAAGTCCGGATAAGCTCGATTTTTATCTGCATAAATTCGTCGAACTTCAGATGCTCGTTCACTCGAAACAGTCTCCCCTGCTCGGAAAACTGAAAGACAAGATGGACAGGAAGATAAGAGAAGCGAACGTGGACGCCAACACCAGGTACGAACTTCGCACCGCGCTCGAAGGTATGCCGAAACATAACAAAGTATGTCACGGCGATTTCGACCCGACGAATATCATCATCGCCGAAAACAACACGCCTTACATAATCGATTGGTCGCACGCCACTCAGGGCAACGCGTCCGCCGACGTAGCGCATACTTATCTGATGTTCTGTCTGCACGGACAGACCGACGTTGCGGATAAGTATCTCGACCTTTTCTGCGAAAAAAGCGGCACGGTAAAAAAGTACATTCAGCAATGGCTTCCCATAGTCGCCGCCGCGCAGTCGGTAAAAGGCAATTTAAGCGAACGCGAATTCCTGCTCAGCTGGGTCGGAGTCGTGGATTACGAATAAAACCAAAAACGCACATATATATTTACTCAAGGAGGAATATTGATGAAAATCACGATATGTATCGGCAGTTCATGCCATCTCAAAGGCTCGCGACAGGTAGTCGAAGGATTGCAGAATCTTGTGGCGAAACATAATCTCAAAGACGTCGTAGAGCTCGAGGGGACTTTCTGCATGGGCAAGTGCCAGACGGGCGTGAACGTGACGGTAGACGGCGAGTTCTATTCGGTAACGCCGGACGGAGTGGAAACTTTCTTCGAAACGACCGTGCTGCCGCGCATAAAATAACTTACCCGTACAGACGCGAAAACTTACGCCGACTAAGCGGCTATGAGAGGAGAAAACCATGGCGGAATTTCTTAAACTCAAGAAAAGCAATTGCAAAAACTGCTATAAATGTATACGCCACTGCCCGGTAAAATCCATAAGGTTCTCGGGAAATCAGGCGCATATCGTATACGACGAGTGCATTCTCTGCGGTCAGTGCTACGTAATTTGCCCGCAGAACGCGAAAGAAACGGTGGACGAAACGGAGATCGTCGACGTTATGCTCGCGGATAAAAGCGCGCCGGTCATCGCATCGATCGCGCCGTCTTTTATCGCATACTTCGAAGGCGCAAGCATAACTACGCTTTCCGCGGCGCTGAAAAAGCTCGGGTTCGCCGACGTAGAAGAAACCGCGATAGGCGCGACGATGGTAAAGCGCGAGTACGAGCGGATCATACGCGAAAACAAAATGGACGTAATAATCTCGTCGTGCTGCCATTCGGTCAACCTGCTCATAGGAAAATACTATCCGTCCGTCATGAAGTATCTCGCGCCCGT
Organism: uncultured Clostridia bacterium; assembly: GCA_947385185.1. Taxonomy (GTDB): domain Bacteria; phylum Bacillota; class Clostridia; order Christensenellales; family Pumilibacteraceae; genus Protoclostridium. Next base: position 8,888 of record CANDJX010000050.1, on the reverse strand, counting down.
CGTGTCCCCCATGCAGGCGCACTGCCTCGACATCAAGCGTCGTCATCCCGAAGCCAAGACCGTATTCATCGGTCCCTGTCTGTCCAAGAAAGACGAGGCGTACAACGGTACGATCGACGCGGTCCTTACGTTCCGCGAGCTTGCCGCGATGTTCAAAGCCGCGGGAATAACCGTGGAAAACGGCACGGACGGCAGCAGCGAAAGCCGCGCCCGACTCTTCCCCGTCGTAGGCGGCATAATCGACACGATGGATAAACCCGCGGGAAGCGGATATACATATCTTACGGTGGACGGGGTCGAGAACTGCAAGGAAGCGTTGCAGGACATCGCGGAAGGCAATATTACCAAATGCTTCATCGAAATGTCGGCGTGCGCGGGAAGTTGCACAGGCGGTCCGGTCATGGAAAAATTCCGCAATTCCCCGGTGCGTCATACGCAAGCCGTCAGGAAATACGCGGGCAACGAGGATTTCCCGGTCGCTCAGCCCGAACCCGCTTTCCTGCACAAAGAACGTCCGTACATAGGCATTACAAAAACCATGCCTACCGAAGAACAGATCAGGGACATTCTTCGCCGCACGGGTAAGAATTCGCCGGCGGACGAACTGAACTGCGGCACTTGCGGATACAATACCTGCCGCGAAAAAGCTATCGCCGTATTCCAGGGCAAAGCGGACATAAGTATGTGCCTGCCCTATCTCATGGATAAAGCCGAACGGTTCTCGAATAACATTCTGAGCAATACTCCGAACGGCATACTCGTAGTCAACGAGGATTTCGAAGTACAGCAAATCAACCGCGCGGCGATGAAAATGCTCCATATCGGATCGCAGTCGGACGTACTCGGCGAACAGGTCGTGCGGATCATGGATCCCCTGCCGTTTATCGACGTCCTCGACAATCACAAACAGGTGCGCGGACTGCGCGAGTATTTCGCAGAATACGGCAAATATCTCGAAATCACTATAGTTCACGACAAGACTTCGCATATACTCATCACCATTCTCCGCGACGTGACCGACGAAGAAGAGGAACGCGTCAAAAAGGAGGAGATCGGAAAACAAACCGTGGAGATTGCCGACAAAGTCGTGGAAAAACAGATGCGTATCGTACAGGAAATCGCGTCGCTTCTCGGCGAAACAGCCGCCGAAACGAAAATAGCGCTTACCAAGCTCAAGGAATCCATATCTCATGAGGAAGAATAATCTCTGCGCGGACATCGGATATATGAGCATAAACCACGTCGGAGAGAATCTTTGCGGCGACCACGTGGAAGTAGTCGAAACGGATGAAAACACGACGGTCATCGTGCTTGCCGACGGACTGGGCAGCGGAGTAAAAGCAAGCATTCTGTCCACGCTCACTTCCAAAATAATTTCGACGATGATCGCGGCGGGACTTAAACTCGAAGAAGCGGTGGAAACCATAGCCGCGACGCTCCCCGTCTGCAAGGACAGAGGAGTGGCGTATTCGACGTTCACGATCATACGTATCACGGGCAACGAACGCGCCGAAATCATTCAATACGACAATCCGAAAAGCATACTGCTCAGAAACGGCGAAAACTACGAACTTCCCGTGACGGTAAGCGAAATCGGAGGCAAAAAAATAATCCGCTCCGAAGTCGCGCTCAAGGAAAACGATCTGTTTATCGCAATGAGCGACGGCGTAGAACACGCGGGAGTCGGGATCAAATATAACTTCGGCTGGAAACGCGACGACATAATCGACTTTATGCAGACGTTTTATCATATCGGTTTTACAGCCAAAACTCTGACAAAAATTCTGCTCGACGAAGTCAACCGGCTTTACGACGGCAAGCCGGGCGACGACGCCACGGTCTGCACCGTACGCATTCGTTCGCGCGTCCCCGTCAATCTGCTTTTCGGACCGCCTTCGGTCAGAGAGGACGGACGCAAAATGATGTCGCTGTTCTTTTCGAAAGAAGGCAAACACATAGTGTGCGGGGGCACCACCTCCACGATCGCCGCGGACTACCTCGGGAAAACGCTGAGGCCGAATCTCGACTTTTTCGATCCAGAGATCCCGCCTACCGCCGAAATCGAAGGCGTGGACCTCGTCACCGAGGGCGTTATCACGATAAACCGCGTGCTCGAATATGCCAGGAATTATCTTGCCGACAACTCGTCTTACGAGGAATGGAGCAGTAAAAAAGACGGCGCATCGCGTATCTCGCGTATGCTTTTCGAAGAAGCTACGGATATAAATTTCTTTGTCGGACGCGCGGTCAATCCCGCGCATCAGAACCCCAATCTGCCCATCAACTTCAATATAAAAATGACGCTCGTGGACGAATTGTCCAAGTGTCTTGTGAAGATGGGCAAAAAAATCAAAGTAAGTTATTTTTAAGGAATATACATAATGAGAAAATTCGATACGAAGATTCAGCACTTAAAGTACAAGGTTCTCCGTTCGGTCGCGCGCCACGCATGGAACGACGATCTTCTTCAGTCGATAACCGACATACCCAAAGAAATTATGCCGGGTAAAGAACCGACTATGCGTTGCTGCGTATATAAAGAACGCGCGATCCTCGCCGAACGCGTAAAGATCGCGATGGGCGGCGATAAGAATAATCCGAACGTCATCGAAGTCATCGACATCGCCTGCGACGATTGCCCTGCAAGCGGGTATTACGTTACCGACACCTGCCGCGGCTGTATCGCGCACCGCTGCGAGGACGTGTGCCCCAAACACGCGCTTACGTTCGACGAACACCAGAAAGCGCATATAGATAAGTCGCTGTGCATAAACTGCGGCAAGTGCGCCGCGGCGTGCCCGTATAACGCGATCAACAACCGCAAACGCCCGTGCGAAAACGCCTGCAAAGTCAAAGCCATAAGCGCGGGCCCGGACGGAAGCGCTTCCATTTCGAACGAGAAGTGCATATCTTGCGGCGCGTGCGTCTATATGTGTCCGTTCGGCGCGATAACGGACAAATCGTTCATTCTCGACGTCATCGACATGATCAAAAAGAGCGAAGGCAACTCTAGGTATAAAGTGTATGCCGTAGTCGCTCCGTCGATAGCCAGTCAGTTTACATACGCAAAGCTCGGACAGGTCGTTACGGGCATAGAGAAGCTCGGATTTCATCATGCCGTCGAAGCGGCGCTCGGCGCGGATATGGTCGCATACGGCGAAGCGCGCGAGCTTGCAGAAAAAGGATTCCTTACCAGCTCGTGCTGTCCCGCATTCGTAAGCCACGTGCAGAAAAAATATCCCAAGCTCGCCGAACACGTTTCGCATAATCTCTCACCTGCCGCAATGATAGCGAAGTATATCAAAAGCACCGATCCGACGTGCAGAATCGTATTCATAGGACCGTGCACGGCGAAGAAGATGGAATTCAGGCTCGAACACGTCCGCCCTTATATCGACAGCGTGATAACGTTCGAAGAATTGCAGGCGCTTTTCGACAGCAAGGATATAGATATAACGACACTGAACGAGGGCGTGCTCGACAACGCGTCGTATTACGGACGGATTTTCGCTCGCTCGGGCGGGCTGTCCGACGCGGTCGTCGAAGCGCTTAAGGAACAAAATATCGACTTCGAAGTCAAGCCGGTCGCTTGCGACGGTATAGAACAGTGCAACGCCGCTCTGCTCAAAGCTCAGGTCGGCAAACTCGACGGCAACTTCATCGAGGGTATGGCGTGCGTGGGCGGATGTATCGGCGGCGCGGGCTGTCTTACTCACGGACCGAAGAACAAAGCCGACGTGGACGCTTACGGCAAAGAGGCAATGGAAAAAACCATTTCCGACGCGATCAGCATATACAATATAGGAAACAAATAAAGCGGCGGAGTTATTCAATGAAATATATCGTAATTCTCGGCGACGGCTGGGCGGATTATCCCGACAAGGACGGAAATACTCCGCTGTCGCTCGCAAACAAACCGAATATCGACGGCATTGCCACCCGCAGTCTGTGCGGGCTCTGCAAGACCGTTCCGGACGGAATGAAGCCCGGAAGCGACGTTGCGAATATGGCGGTCATGGGCTATGACCCCAAGAAATTTTATACCGGACGTTCGCCGCTCGAAGCGGCAAGCATAGGCATAGATCTTACCGGTCGCGACGTAACGTACCGTTGCAATCTCGTCACGCTCGGCGGCGAAGGCGATTACGAAAGCCTTACGATGGACGACTACAGCGCGGGCGAAATCGATACGGCGACGGCGGAAAAACTGATAAAAGAACTGTGCGAAAAAATGGAACTGCCAAACGGCTGGGAGCTTCATCCCGGAGTAAGTTACCGTCACTGCCTCGTCCGAAGGAACGCGGAAACGGGCGCGGAGCTTACGCCGCCGCACGACATTTCAGGCAGACCGATCGCCGGATACCTGCCCAAAGGCGCGTTTGCGGAAGAACTGCTCCGGTTCCAGAAGCAAAGCATGAAAATCCTTTCGGAAAGCGAGATCAACAAGGCGCGCGTAAAATCGGGTAAAAATCCCGCCAATTCGTGCTGGCTCTGGGGCGAGGGCACCAAGCCCGCGTTTACGTCGTTCGAAGAACTTTACGGGCTCAGGGGCGCGGTCATTTCGGCGGTGGATCTCGTCAAAGGAATAGGCAAAGTCGCGGGCATGGATTCGATAGACGTCGAAGGCGCGTGCGGCACAGTCGATACGAACTTTGCGGGCAAAGCCGAGGCGGCACTCGAAGCGATCAAGACGCACGATTACGTCTATATCCATATGGAAGCGCCTGACGAGTGCGGACATCAGGGCGATAAGAAAGGCAAAATACGCTCGATCGAACTGATCGATAAACTCGTCGTCAAGCCGATTTACGAAGAAATGACAAAACGCGGCGAGCGGTTCAAACTGCTTATCACTCCCGATCACCCCACCCCGCTTGCGCTCCGCACGCACGTATCCGACCCCGTTCCGTTCATAATCTACGACAGCGGCAAGGAAATTCACGGCTGCGAAACGTATAACGAAAAGAACGTCATGACGACGCGCGTACTGCTTAACAGCGGAATGGAAATGTTCGAAAGATTTTTGAGCAAGGACTGAAAAAGACATTACTTTTCCAAATAAATTCATATGCGCCACGCACCTGTAATAAAAAAACAGCCCGCTATATTCGCAATCGGAATATAGCGGGCTGTAAGTATATCTCTGCTATAGTGTATCTCTACAGTATATCTCTGTTATAGTATTATCATGAAAACAAATTGACGAAGCGTTTATGCTTCATGACCGCATACCGATACGTCTTGTATGCTCCGCTGTTTTCTCTCGGCTCTACGTAAAACAAAATCAAATCGCTTTGATCTATCATTGCAAGATTGCGATAATATATCGCCGTGTACCAATAATCGAACTCCTTCACCGGACACTCCAACGCTTCGTACTCTTTTCGAATATACCACGCCGGCGGCTTTCTGAGCTGCTTATCGAGTGCAAAACAAAACACTCTCTTTATATTCAGCCTCGGTTCGGCGTTTTTCTTTTCTGTCACAAGATCATAACACAAGTCGTCAAAATCGCTTCTGCCGCCGAACAGAAAAATTCTTACGCCGTCCTCTATCGCCTTTTCGATTTCTTTTCTCGTCCTTGCGATCAGTTCCGGCGTTATCTCCACGTAGGAATGTCCGAAGCACGAGCAAGTCTTTTCAATTGTTTCCATAAAAAAAGATGCCGCTCCCTATGGAACGGCATCGTAGTATACCGTCCCTTTGAATGCGACTTCAATTTACCTATCTCTTGTGGATATAAGCTGAGAACGATATAACTACCGATATTACAGCTTATAACCACAAAAAAGAATATAATACTCCCTTTTGAAAGTAGAGATAGATATTCTTAAATTGAAGTCGCAATGCTATTATAGCACGAGCGGAAGAAAATATCAAGAATTATTTACAAAAGAAAATAAAAGAAAAAGCAAGGAATATTTGTTATTCCTTGCTTTAGGTCAAAACCCTCGAAAAAAGGTGTATGTTATTCGTCATTGCGAGGCTAGTGCCGAAGCAATCCAGACTGTTTTTCACTCGTCATTGCGAGGCTAGTGCCGAAGCAATCCAGTCTGTTTTTTACTCGTCATTGCGAGGCTAGTGCCGAAGCAATCCAGTCCGCTTTTTATTCTTCCTTTCCTGGATTGCTTTGTCGCTTCGCTCCGCGCAATGACGGGAAGTGTTATGCTTACTAAGGAAAGCATTATACCGGTGTTTTTTTACTCGTCATTGCGAAGCATTTATGTTTTCATTGTTCGTCATTGCGAGGCTACGCCGAAGCAATCCAGACTGTTTTTCATTCGTCATTGCGAGGCTATTGCCGAAGCAATCCAGTCTGTCTTTTATTCTTCCTTTCCTGGATTGCTTTGTCGCTTCGCTCCGCGCAATGACGGAAAGAGTGTTATTTACTCGTCATTGCGAGACACTTATGTTTTCACTCGTCATTGCGAGGCTACGCCGAAGCAATCCAGACTGTTTTATGTTCTTCCTTTCATAGATTGCTTTGTCGCTTCGCTCCGCGCAATGACGGGAAGTGTTATGCTTACTAAGGAAAGCATTATACCGGTGTTTTTTTACTCGTCATTGCGAAGCTGTTGCCGAAGCAATCCAGAAAGTAATTTTTGATTTTTTCAGAAAATCGGAAAAACGCCGAAATGTAGCAATATACCGATAATCGCCAGATGTAAAGGATAATATATATAGAACGTCCATTTCAGAATATTATTGACGGTTCTGAATTTACCGCGTCGACCGTTATACAGCAACAACACGGGTATCGAAAGACAAACGCCGAGTTGCAAAACCCCGTATATCATATCGATCGCAAAGAAGTACACGATACCGTATACGACAACCCAGAACATCATCCAAAGCATTTGTTTGACAAAATTTCCTCTGTTTGACCAGAACGACAATATTATCATGGGAGCGATACAGCTCCAGTCCGCAGGAAAAGAAACTGCAAGGATCAGAAAAGTCAAAAGAAGTCTGACGGGAAATTTCAGTTCCGAATCATGGACTCGTATCAGTACCAAGCCCCAGGCAAACGCCCACAGCACTCCGGTCTGATTGAACGGCGAGCCGTGCGCGAACGGCAGGAACGACCAAGCGTCGACATAATTGAACGAACACAAAACATACGGGAAATGAGATATAACGGCGAACAAAAACATTCTGCCTATATACTTTTTCAGATTCCGCGTATAATGATAGCCTTCGGCAATAAAATAGCACATAATCGGACAGGTCAGACGCCCGATTATATGCATAATCAATGCCAAAGGATGCGTGGAAAAACCTTGCCAGATTGCCCATGCCAGATGATCCGCAGTCATTGCAACGACGGCGATCAATTTCAATACGTTCGAATTCAGTACTTTATACTTGAATGCGGCTTGTTCTGCGTTTTCCATGGCGATTTTTCCGAAACCCGGCTTATTCTATTTTTTGCGCGGATTTGCCCCGCTTCATTTTTTCAGATCCTCGACGAGTATGTTCGGATCGCGCGGCAGTTTTATGAAATAATAATCGCAAGCCGTGCGGACGATTTCGGGCAAAATCATTGCGTACCCCTTTGCGTTCACGTCGCGGAACTCGTAAACGAACGTATAACTTCCGGACGAAGCAAGCGGAGCGAACAGCGGAAAATTATTTTCATAGCACTCGCTGTACATGCCGTCGATTTCGAACCGCTCGAGAACGCCGCCCTTGATCGTAAAACGAAAACCGCTCGACAAAGCAACGGTTTCGCCGTCGTCGCAGAGCACTTCGGCGCCGTCGAAAAAATTCGAGATCAAAGCGTCGGACGAAAGCAACACGAAGTTGCGCGCGTGTCCTCTGATCTTTTTGTATACATAAGGCGAATACTGTTTTTCTCCGCCTTCGAAAAGCTCGGCTTCCCCTTTTTTCGTGAAAAAGAACCGCGCCGCCTGCCATTCGACCTTACTGTTTCCGCCCGCTATCTGCGAATATATGCATTTTTCTTCGCCTGCGTAATACTCCATCATTTCGGTGCATACGGAATTCTGCAGATTGATTTTCCAGCTTACCGCAAGAAGCGCCATAAACGCCGTAAGCGCGGCGATTATAATGCACTCGCAGACGATATAGAGCGGATCGAACTGCGATAAAACCACCTGCACGACGATAAGCGCGGCGATCACGAGCAGACAAAGGAATATGAACAGCGGATATTTGAACCTGAGCGCAAAGCGGTTGTATTGCGATTTTATTATCTGAGCGTTCTCTATACCGTCGAACGCCGACTTAAACCGCGCTTTCGCGTCTGCGAGCTGTTTTTCGATCCCGATATAGTCCATTTTATTCGGACAGGATCTTGCGGACGAGTTCGCCCGCGATCTTGGGGTTGGTCTTGCCCTTGGTCGCTTTCATCAGTTGTCCGACAAAGAACGACATGACTTTTTCGTTGCCTTTCCGAAAATCGTCGGCAGGTCCGGGATTGGCGGCGATTATGTCGCGCACGAGTTTTTCTATCTCGCCCGCGTCGTTGTTCTGACGCAAACCGAGTTTATCCACGGCTTCGCCCGCCGTCATATCGCTCTGCCATATCTTATCGAGCACGTCTTTGGACGCGACGAGATTGATTTCGCCCTTTTCCACAAGCGCGAGAATATCGGCAAGCTGCGCGGAAGAAATACCTACGGTAATCCCGTCCTCGCCCTCCGTCTTGCCTTTGCGCATGATCTCGCTCATGACGTAGTTCGCCGCTTTCTTCGCGTTTGCGCCACGCTTTACCGCGCCGTCAAACAGATCTGCCACGGCGGGATCGGCGGTCAAAATCGACGCGTCGTATTCGCTCAGTCCCAGCTCGGAAATGACTCAGTTTCTGCGTTCGCGCTACAGCTCGGGAAGCGTCGACGCGATTTTATTTATATCGTCGTCGGTCA
>CANDJX010000049.1 GCA_947385185.1 uncultured Clostridia bacterium | reverse complement strand
CGGCGACTGCGCATATGATTGCGGTCACGAGTAAAACGACGGGCGAAACCATAAAACTTTCGCCAAACAGCCCGCCGAACATACCCGACAGGCAAAATTTGATACATAATATTTCAAGCACGGTAAGCACGCCGCTCGAAAGCATATAAAGGGCTACGCGTCCGCGGCTTACCCGCGCATTGCCGCCCGACGCGGGGAAAACCCGTCCGTCCGCGCGGCGTAATACGAGCGACGCATAAGCCGTTTCGTCAGGAAGCTCGATCGCTGAAGTATACCCACGGTTTTCGATTATTTCTTTTACGGTGAGGACTGTTATCGCTTCGCCCGAAAGATCGAACACCGCCACGTCGAATTCGAGATACGACAGCGACGGCTCGATTTTACAAACCATGATCTTACGCCCGTTCCTCTCCGAAAGGACGTACTGTTTGATATACTTGCGCGTTTTGGCGTCGGGAGCGAACACCGAACTGCGTCCGCCCGGCGTGCGATAAGACTTCAGACCGGTCCCGGCATGACTCATACCCGAAAACCCGCTTACGAGAAAGACCCTCGGCGCCACAAACACCGTGAGCATAAAATAGACTACGACGCTGACCGCGAGTACGACTATCCAGCCTGCCATATCGATCCCTCTCCCTGCCCGCCGAAATATCGTTTTTCGGCTTCGTTTCGGTACATGATTCGATTATATCATTATTATGCCGTATTGTCAATAGAATAAACGATCGGGCGCTATCCGAAATATGGAAAAAACATCGCGTCGCAACGAAAGCAGTACGGTTTTATTTCACCGCGCGGATAAGCGCTTCGTGCCAGTCGGGATAGTACGATCGGATAAGCACTGGCGCGCCGCTGTCCATCGAAACAAAGCAATGCGAGCTCGACGCCGTCGCGATAAGCCTGCCAGTCCCCCTCTCCGCGATCTCGTACGACAGGAACAGCCTTGCGCCGGTATAGCGATCGAACGACACGGTGATTTCCACTTCTTCGTCGAAGTGCGCCGGCGATTTATAATCTACGGCAAGCGACAGAACGGGTCCGGCGAACCCCGCTTCTTCCATGCCCTTATACGACAGTCCGAGCTGAGCGAGCGCGTCGACGCGCGCGTCCTCCATCCAATGAACGTATACGGCGTTGTTGACGACCTTCATCATGTCGCATTCGCGGTACAAAACTTTATGGATATACGGCGCGGTTTTCATTTTGTCCTCCCGTTCTCGTCATAGCGAAATTTCACGCCGTCTTTTTTGCAAATGCGCTGAGCGGCGAACCGTCCCGTTATCGCCGCGGGCGGCATACCGCCGCTATGGAATATGCACTGTCCCGAAAGCAGGAAGTTATCCAATCCTTTGATGACGCCCTTTTCGGACAGCGTTTTGCCCTCGGACGTGTGAACAAAGCCCTGGAACGAGCCGTGGCGGCTGTTCAGATACCGTTCGTAAGTGCAGGGCGTGATCACGTCGATCACCTCGAGTTTATCCGCAAACTCGGGATATTTACGCCCGGCAAGCTCGAGCATTTTTTGCCCGAACGCTTCCTTTTCCGCGCGGTAGGTGCCGTCGTTCTGCCTGTCCTTCCACCAATAATACATACCGTCGCCGCCGAGAATGCCTGCCTGAATGACTACGGAGCCGTCGGGACGCTTCATCGTCTTATCGTAAGAATAGTTCCGGAACGTCACGCCGTTGTACGCGCGGTCGAAAACGATCGGATCGTCAAGGTGCAAGTGCGCGCCGAGCGGCTTGTAGGAAACGTCGGCGGTGCATTTGAATACGACCGTCGAATAGGTATAGATCGGATAATTTTTCATATCGGCGAGACGCTCGTCTATTTTCTTCACCGCATACTTCCCGCCGAGCAAGTCTTTCAGACAGTGCTCCGCCGCAGTGGACGAAACCACCCAGTCGGCGGAAAGAAATTCGCCGCTTTTAAGCTCGACGCCGATTGCGCGGTTATCTTCGATTCTTACTTTTTCGACTTCGGACGCAAGACGGAACTTGCCGCCGAGCGAAGTATAGCGCGCAGCCATGCGGTCGGTGAGCGGCTTGCTCCCGCCTATCGGGATGCCGCCGTTATGCGCGGTGACGTGCGCCAGCATATACAGCATACTCATCAGATTATACCCCGGCGCCATATACCCCTCGAAGAACGAACGCAGGTCTTTGTTTTTGAATTTCTTGGCGTAATCGCTGCAACTGATTTTTGACATTTTACTGACCCAGTACAGATCGCCGCCCATCGTAAACGCCACTTTGAGAAGTTGACCGAGTCCCATTTGATCGACCGGCTTATTTACCGGTCCTTCTATGCGCTGAAAACGGCGCACGAGCTTGCAGAACCGACGTATTTCCTTTTCGTCCTCGGGCGCGAACGCAACGAGTTCTTTTTCCAGTTTATCCGCGTCCGCCCACACGGTAAAAGAACGTCCCCCGCCGAAATCGAAAAACGCGAAATCTTCCTGAAAATAGATTTCGGTATCGTCCGTAATCGCGTGCGTGTCCCGCCAGAGATCGTAATACGACGAGCCGGGATTGACGCCCGTCATCCAGTGAATGCACCCGTCGATATAACAGCCCTTGCGTTCCCAGCCCGTGCAAGCGCCGCCGTAATTCGCGTTCTTCTCCACGATCTCGGTATCGTATCCGTTTATCTGCAGATAGATACCGGTCGTCATGCCCGAAATTCCGCCGCCTATAATGATTACTTTTTTTCTGTCCAAATTCTGTCTCCGATGATTTTTATCGCCTCGCGACCCGCAACGCTCATGACGTAATCGCCCGAACGGAATACGGAAAGCGGCAATGCGGTCGTGTCGATTTTTTTCAGATCGAAATCGATACCGCGTCCGGTGCGTTTCAGTTCGGCTTCCTTGCCAGTCCATACGGTGAAAAAACCTTCCGTAACGTCGCCTTTACGAATTATATCACATTCCGCGTCCGAAAAAAAGCGTTTCGCAAAATCTTCGATATTTTTCCTGTTTTTTATGCGTTCTACGTCTATTCCGATTTCGTTATAGCCGAGCCCGCATACGGCAAGTCCGCCCGAGTGAGAAACGCCGAATTTTAAGTCGCTGTTTTTGAAATACGGCTTGCCGCCCGCCCGCCGCCCGAGCTCGAGTTTCGAAACGTCCGCGCCGTTACGGTCAAGCAAAAACAGCAGAGCGCGCAAACCCGCAAAGCTCTGCCGTTTCGAATCCTCGTTGACGCGCGACGCGATCTCGTCGAGATAGTCGCGCGACGACTCCAACCGCGCGTAAAGTTCGGACGAATAATCGCCCGCTTCGCACGAAGCGACGAATATCAAAGCGGAAGGTTGCCGTGTTTTTTTGCAGGCACGGTCTGCTTCTTTCCCTGAAGCATAATAAGCGCGCTCACGACGCGTTCTTTGGTTTCTTCGGGGAGAATGACTTCGTCTACGAATCCGCGCGCCGCCGCGACGTACGGGTTCATGAATTTTTCCTCGTATTCGGCTATGATCTTCGCGCGCTCCGCGTCCTTATCCTCGGCGGCGTCTATACGCTTTCTGCCGATAATGTTAGCCGCGCCGTCCGCGCCCATGACCGCGATCTCGGCGATAGGCCATGCGAAAACCATATCCGCGCCCATGCCTTTGGAATTCATCGCTATATACGCGCCGCCGTAAGCCTTGCGGAGTATGACGCTGACTTTGGGCACGGTCGCCTCAGAGTAAGCGTAAAGCATTTTCGCGCCGTGGCGGATAATACCGTTATATTCCTGTTGCTTGCCCGGCAGGAACGCGGGCACGTCCACAAGCGTCAGAATCGGAATATCGAAGCAGTCGCAGAACCGAATGAACCGCGCCGCTTTGTCGCCGGCGTTGAAGTCGAGCGAACCCGCCATGGCTTTGGGCTGATTCGCCACCACGCCGACCGTCTTGTGTCCCACGCGAATAAATCCTACGACGATATTCTGCGCCCAGTCGCGCTGAACTTCGAGGAAGGTACCGCGATCCGCGATTTCCTCGATCACGCGTCGTATATCGTAAGCCGTTTTCTTATTATCCGGAACGATGGACGCAAAACCCGTAGCTTTGGTTATATAACTCTCGTCATACGTCGCGGGCGTATCTTCGAAGCTCGACGGCAAATATCCTATAAGCTGACGAATGCCGTTCAGGCACGCCTTATCCGAATCGTAAGAGAAATGCGCGACGCCGCTTCTGGACGTATGCACAGCCGCGCCGCCGAGCTCGGACGTCGTGACCGTTTCGCCCGTGACCGCTTTTATGACCGCGGGACCGGTGATATACATCTGGCTCGTTTCTTCGGTCATGAAAATGAAGTCGCAGAGCGCGGGAGCGTAGCAAGCCCCGCCCGCGCACGGACCCATTATGGCGGCGATCTGCGGCACTACGCCGCTCATTCTCGAGTGACGGTAGAAAATACCGCCGTAGCCCGAAAGCGAATCTATGCCTTCCTCTATTCTCGCGCCGCCGCTGTCGTTTATGGACAGAAAAGGCGCGCGCATATCGAGCGCCATATCCATAACGCGGCAGATCTTCTGCGCCTGAGCCTCGCCCAGACTCCCGCCGCCCACGGTAAAGTCCTGCGACGAGCAAAACACGAGTTTTCCGCCTATACGACCGTAGCCCGTGATTACGCCGTCGCCGAGCACTTTTTTCTTATCCATGCCGAAATCGGAAATACGCGACTCGGCAAGCGAGTTGACTTCGACGAAGCTGCCGCGGTCGAAAAGATATTCCACTCTTTCTCGAGCGGTCATCTTATTCGCCGAATGCTGTTTGTCTATTCTTGCCTGTCCGCCGCCCATACTGTGCGCGGCGCGTTTATCTTTAAGCGTTTGTATGCTCTTTGAGTCCCACATTCTGTTCACCTTCCGTGATACATTTCAGTTTTTCGAGGTCTTCGACCGTATTGATCGTCGTAACGCGCACCCCTCTGTCGATGCGCTTCATAAATCCCGAAAGCGTTTTGCCCGGTCCGATCTCGACGAACTCCGTCACGCCGAATTCGAGCATGGCGCGCACGGACTGTTCCCAGCGCACCGACGACGACACCTGACACGCCAGATATTCCGCGATACAGTCGCTGCTTTCGACGACCTCGGCGTTGACGTTGGCGACGTAAGGTCTTACGGGGTCGCGGAACGAAATTTGTTCAAGCTCCGCCGCAAGTTTCCGTCCCGCAGGCGCAAGAAGCGGCGAGTGGAAAGGTCCGCTGACGTTGAGCGGCGCGACGAGCCTTGCGCCCGCCTCTTTGAACCGCTCGCCCGCGTAATCCACAGCCTCTTTATTTCCGGATATGACGATCTGTCCCGGGCAGTTGTAGTTCGCCGGCACGACGCAAAGCCCGGTCTTGCGCGACACGTCCGCGCACAATTCTTCCACCTTTTCGGCTTCGAGCCCGATGATCGCGGACATTCCGCCTTTTCCCGCGGGAACGGCGTTTTCCATATAGATACCGCGTTTACGCACGACGCGCACCGCGTCGTTGTAATTCATGGCTCCGCAAGCAACGAGCGCGGAATATTCGCCGAGCGAAAGTCCCGCCGTAACGTCCGCGTCGATACCGCAGGCGCGCACGCTCTCGAGCATACACACTTCGGCGACGAGCATCGCCGCCTGCGTATACTCGGTCTTGTTTATAAGTTCGTTCTCGTCGAACATGATCCCGCGGAGATTGAAGTCGAGCAAATCCGCGGCGGCGTCGACGACCTGACGACACTCGGGGAAAGCGTCGTAAAAATCTTTCGCCATACCGACGTATTGCGCGCCCTGTCCGGGGAAAATAAAAGCGATTTTATCGGGCATAAAGCTGATCCTTTTTAGCCGCCGTAAACGATAATTCGCCCTTGGCGCGAAGCTGTCCGTCCACCGAAGCCTTGACTGCGAATTTGTACAGTCCGCTCGACGCCATGAGGACGTTTGCCTCGAGCGTGAGCGTATCTCCGGGGACTACGGCTTTGACGAATTTGAACGCGTCGGCTTTAAGGAGAACATATACCGTATCGGGATCGGTAAGCGAACCGCCCTCCGGATCGATAACGAGCGAACACAGCTGCGCGAGCGATTCGATTATGAGCACGCCGGGCATGACCGGCATTTCGGGAAAATGCCCGACGAAATACGGCTCGTTTACGGACACGTTTTTAACGCCCTTTGCGTACTCGTTCGGTTTAAGTTCGATCACTCTTTCCACCATCTGGAAAGGCGGACGCTGTTTTATTCTCTTGTTTATGTCGAGTATATTCATTTTACCACCCTTATCAGAGCGACAGACCGCCGTCGATAACGATTGTCTGTCCCGTAATATACGACGCGTCGTCGGACGCGAGGAACGCCACAAGATTCGCGACCTCCTCCACTTCGCCGAAACGTCCGAGCGGTACCTGCGTCAGATATTCCGCTTTCTTATCCTCGGGGAGTTTTGCGACCATATCGGTGGCAATGAACCCGGGCGCGACCGCGTTTACGCGGATACCGTAAGGCGCAAGTTCGGTCGCAAGCGTAGCCGTCATCGAATTGACCGCGCCTTTGGTTGCGGCGTAAACCGACTGACCGGGCAAAGCCATCTTCGAGCTGACGGACGACACGTTGACGATAACGCCTTTCTTGGCTTTGAACATCTTGAGCGTCGCCGCCTGCGCGCAATAGAAATAACCTTTTACGTTTATGTTCAGACTTCTGTCAAGCGAATCGGGCGAAAGCATGAGCAGGAACGCGTCGTCTACCACGCCCGCATTATTGACGAGAACGTCGATCCTGCCGAGCTCTTTGACTACGGTGCGGAACATGGCGTTCACGTCGCCGCGTTCGCCGACGTTGGCTTTTACCGCGATTGCGTTCACGCCGTAAGCCTTGATCGCGTCCACGACCTTATTCGCTTCTTCCTCGTTGGAATTATAGTTCACGGCGACGTCGTAGCCCAGACTGCCGAGCTTGAGCGCTACGCCGCGACCTATGCCTCTCGACGCGCCCGTAACGAGCGCAACTTTATTTTCGGACATAATGTTTCCCTTCTCAGATTTTTTTAAGCACGACGGCGTTGAAAGAACCGCCTGCGGATGCGGACACGACGAGCGCGTACTTTGCCGCCGTACGTCCTATCTTGCCCGAAAGCATGAGCGACGCGTGCGCCACTTCGAGCGCGGAGGACGCCGCGCGCCCCTCGCCGCAAAGCGCTTTCACGCTCGCTTTCTCTGCGTTTTCAAACTCTTTCAAAGCCTCGTTTTCGATATCGGACAACGATTTCAGTCCGTTCGAGCACGTAAGCACGAGCCCTATATCCGCCGCTTTCACGCCCGACTCAAAGAGCGCGGAATCGACGGCTTTTTTCATACTGCCCGCACTGCCGTACTCGCCGAATTTTACGTCCGAGTGCGCAAAACCGCTGCCGAGAACTTCGGCGTATTTCTTCGCGCCGCGTTTGTCGGCGCTCGTTTCTTTTTCGAGTACTATCGTCACCGCGCCGTCGCCGAGTTTCATGCCAGAACCTACGGCGCCGAGTTTTTCGTACAGCATATGCACGGTGTCCGAATCTTCGTCCGCGCCGACGGCGAGAATAACGTCGTTCTGCGTCGTGCGAAGCACTCTCGGCGAATAAGCCGTCGCCGCAAGCCCCGAAGCCGCGCCGTTGGAATAAGTTACGTTATATCCCTTTACGCCCGCGCTTATCGAAAGATAGCCCGGAGCCGCGTTGTAAACGGTATTCGGGAACAGGAACGCCGAACCCGACTGAGTGCCGTTTGCGATAATGCCTTTCTGGAAATTGGCGATGTCCGTCTGCGGACCGTCCGACGTACCCGCGATTATGCCTATCTTCGTCGCGTTTTCTTCGTTGACTTCGATTCCGGCGTCGGCAAGCGCGAGCTTACCCGAAACGCAGGTCATCTGACTGAGTTTGTCAAGCTTGCGGTAGAAATTCAATTTGATTCCGACCGCCGCGAAATCGTCCGCGCCGACCGTCGAAACGAAGTCGCCGCACTTCTCGCATTTATTTGCCTCAAAGCCGGAATTGATCGCTTCGACGTATTTTTCGACCGTATTTCCGAGCGGGCTGACGATACCGAGACCGGTGACGAACACCCTTTCGTCGGTCGGCTTCGCGAGTTTTCTCGCCGCGCCCTCTTTGGCGTAAATTATGCTGGCATTGTTGCCGCCGAACGCGTAATTGTTGGACTGAACGTAACCGACTTCTCTTTTCTTGCCCTTGTTCGGTACGAAATCGAAATCGCCGGCTTTTTCGCGCATAGCCGCTTTATCCTCGTCGGTATATCCGACGGTAGGCGGAACCATGCCGCGCTCGATCGCCTTGACGCATAAAACGGCTTCAACCGAGCCCGCCGCGCCCAGACAGTGCCCGACCATGGACTTCGTCGAACTGGCGCTTACTTTTCCTCCGTCGCCGAATATACGGAGCATAGCCCCGAGTTCGGACGAGTCGTTGAGCGGAGTGCCCGTGCCGTGCGCGTTTACGTAATCTATGTCGTCCGCTTTAAGACCCGAATTCTCGATTGCGCGCGCCATAGCCGACTGCATACCCTCGCCGTCTGGAGCGGGCGCGGTGATATGATGCGCGTCGCACGAAACGCCGCTGCCGAGAATTTCGCAATAAATTTTGGCTCCGCGCGCCTTTGCGTGCTCGTATGATTCGACGATGAGAATGCCCGCGCCCTCGCCGAGAGCAATGCCCTTGGACTTATTGAACGGACGGCACGGTTCGTCGTCGAGCGCGTGAAGGGCGTGGAATCCCGAGAACGCCAGGCTCGACATCGGGTCGGACCCTCCCGCGATCATCGCGTCGGCTTTACCCGAACGAATGAGATCGGCAGCCATTGCTACGGACATAGTGCCCGCCGCGCACGCGTTTGCAACGTTATCTATAACTCCGCGCGCGCCGAAACGAAGCGCCACGTTGTTTGCTATTGCGGAGATAGGCATTTTAAGCACGTCGTCGCCACTCGCCTTGTCCGGGTCCGCGACGTAATCGCGATAGAATTTTTCGATCGTGACCGCGCCGCCCACGCAGCTGCCTATCATTACGCCTACGCGATCGGCGTCCTTCGTTACATCGAGTCCGGAGTCGGCGACCGCTTCTTCCGCCGCCTTGATACAGAGCGCGCTCGCTCTGTCCTCGCCCGCGGGGGTCTTGAACTTCGTATACTCGCCGCCGATATGCGCGTAGCATCCGGAGTGCTCTACGCTCTCCACTTCCTTTATTCCCACTTTGCCGGCAAGAGCGTTATCGAAGCACTCGTCCGCGTTTCCGCCGACCGCGCAAATAAGCCCGAGACCGGTAATTACGATTCTGTCATCCATTAGATCGATTTTCCTTATAATCCGGATCGTTTATTATGTACTCGCTGAGCGTACGGATATTGGCAAAAACGCCGTCGTTCACTCCCATGAGCGAAACGCCGAACAACAAGTTCATGCCTGCAATGATCTCGAGCGAATCGACGCTGTCAAGACCTATACCGTCGCCGAAAAGCGGCACGTCGTAATTGACGTTTTCTTTCGGCAGGCGCAGAGTCTGACAAAGATAATCCACTATCTTATCCGCGACCGCCTTCTGTCTTTCATTCACCTTCTCAGTTCTCCAGGTTGGCAAGAACGTAAGCGCTGAGAGTTTCGATAGTCTGGAAATGCTCTCTGTCTACGCCCATCATAGATACTCCGAACTCCTGGTCGATACCTGCGATAATTTCGAGCGAATCCACGCTGTCAAGACCTATATCGTCGCCGAAAAGTTTTGCGTCGTCGGTCAGATCCTCTGCGGGAAGTCTGAGATTCTCTACGAGAATGTCCTTGATCTTGTCTGCGATCTCTCTCTGTTTTGCGTCCATTTTTTTAATCTCCTTGAAATTGAATTTTAATTTAA
Organism: uncultured Clostridia bacterium; assembly: GCA_947385185.1. Classification (GTDB taxonomy): domain Bacteria; phylum Bacillota; class Clostridia; order Christensenellales; family Pumilibacteraceae; genus Protoclostridium. The sequence continues at coordinate 1,249 of CANDJX010000049.1, read as the reverse complement.
GTTGCGTATGTATTCCGCATTTTTAATAAATCGTTTCTATTTTCTTACCTTCGCTTGCGACGCGGGCAATGAATTCCTCGTCGTTCTTACGGTAATCTTCTATTGTTCTGCCCCAGCCTTCGTCCGCCATCGCCGCATACATATTGGGCGGGAAAATATGCGAAGTCGCTTCGGTAAGAGTGTCGGGCGCGATCTTGCCCGTTCTGCCGTATTCTTCGCCCGCGCGGCGTATGACCTCGAGGCGGGCGGCGCACCTGCGTTTAGCCGGCGCACGGCTGAACAGTTCGCCTTCGCCCACGAACAGTTCGTCGAAACCGTCGTCGCCGTATATCATGCGGAATTGCGCCCGCACCGCATCGTAACTCTTATCCGTCGGATAAAACCCGCACGTGGATATGAGCATGATCCGCGTCGTGTCCTTAAAACGCGGCGGATGTCCTCCGTTCAGAAAATACGACGACTGCCCCGCCATGAACGGAGCGACCGTCGGAAGCTGACGCTCCACAAGCGCTTTGAGCTTTGCCGGAAGAGAATAATAAAAAAGAGGGAAACTGTATATTATCAGATCCGCCGCAAACATCTTGGCGGTAATTTCCCTTACGTCGTCGTTTATTACGCATTTGCCCGGCGACGCCGTCCAGCACCCGAAGCATCCCAGACAAGGCTCCACCTTCTTGTTTTTGAGTGTTATTATATCAGTCGCAACGTCCGTCGACTTTTGCATACCTTCTATAAACGCATTGGTAAGCATGAGCGTATTGCTGCGTTCGCCGCGCGGACTGCCGTTGATTACGAGTATTTTCAAACCTTTAACTCCCGTTTCGGTCGCTTGACCGATTACTATGATAAGTTTATAATATTTCGAAGTGAAAAATCAACGCTTGTGAATTTTATTTTTCGTTTTCAACCGTTTTCTGACTTACAAAAAAATAAAAGCGAAGAATATTTTATATTTTATTCGCGTTTGAGCGTATATATTATTGTGACGGCAATATGCGAAAAAAATGTATCTTTATGTCGGTAATATGATAAAACTGTCACAAAAGAATTTAAGCGGCTTCGGAAGTCGAGGAATTGTTTTTGATAAGAGTTTTCGTTTTGTATGCGGTTTTTATTTTATAGTGCAAAACCCCGTACGTGGTGCGCCATTATGTCGAGCTGCCAGCTCGTACTTTATTACGCTTTTTCGTGCGCAAGCTATGATGAGTAATTTGCGCGGCTTAGAAGCAAGCGAAAGCAGGAACGCGAG
>CANDJX010000048.1 GCA_947385185.1 uncultured Clostridia bacterium | reverse complement strand
CGAGATTCCTGTAAGTGACTGGAGTTCAGACGTGTGCTCTTCCGATCTCCGCGTGCCTCAGAATGCAAACGTGACGTTTGAATTCATAGAGGGCGAATCGCTGCTATTGTCGCTCGACCTTGCGGGAATAGCGTGCTCGTCCGGGTCGGCATGTTCGTCCGGTTCGCTCGAGCCGTCGCACGTGCTCATGGCGATAGGCGTGCCCGTCGAGATAGCGCACGGTTCGATACGTTTTACTTTCGGCAAGAATACGACAGAGGACGACGTTGATTACGTCGTGGACGTATTGAAGCGCGAAGTGGAAAGACTGCGTAAAATGAGTCCGCTTACGAAATTATAAATCCGGTATTTTGCCTCGGGCAAGCCCCGGGCAGGCGAGATTCGCTCGTTTTCCGCGGTAAGCGGCGGAGCAAAACGCCGAATTTGTCAACGTTACAAAGCAAGCGAAAACGCTTCCTCGAATAAAATTCAAAGGATATAAGGAGACAAAATATATGTACAACGAAAAAGTAATGAACGAGTTTCGTTCTCCCGCAAACGTGGGCGAGGTCGAAAACGCCAACGCCGTCGGTCAGGTCGGAAACGCGTCGTGCGGCGATATTATGAAAATAACGATGAGGATCGAAAACAATATCATCGAAGAAGTGAAATTCCAGACTTACGGATGCGCCGCCGCGGTGGCTACGTCGTCGATCGCCACAAAAATGATAAAAGGTAAAACGGTGGATGAAGCTCTTGCGCTTACCAATCGCGAAGTCATAGACGAGCTCGGCGGACTCCCGGCGCAGAAAATACACTGTTCCGTGCTTGCCGAAGGCGCGATAAAAGCGGCGATAAAGAATTACCTCGAAAACTATAAAAAGGAAGGCGCGGCGACCGAAACGGCTGTAAGATAAATTTCGCCCGCGAAAGCGCATAATATTTTTACCTCCGCAAAGAATAAAAACGGAGGTGCTTATGAAAGGTATGATCATCGGACTTGCGGCGGGGTTCGCGCTCGGCGCCGTGTTAGTCAGAACGTGCAAGCCGTGCAAACAGATCGTCGACGATATGACGCAGGCAGTCGGATCCAAGATGAAAGGTATGCAGAGCGGCAATAAGTCCGCATCGACCGAATGCGAATGCGGAAGCGATTGCAACTGCGATTGTTGCGAGAGCGGTAATTGCGAATCCGGCAATTGACAAACAAGGCGGAAATATTTCCGCTTTTTTGTTTACAATCGGAACGGGATATGATATAATACGTTTGATGAAACTTCTCGGAATAGATTACGGCGATCGCTATGTGGGTTTTGCCGAAAGCGATACCGAAGAAATTTTGGCGTATCCCGTATGCGCGGTAAAAATAAAAAGTATGCGGGAAGCCGTGTCCGCTGCGGAAAAGATCGCCAAAGACGACGGAGCGGAAAGAATAATCGTCGGTTTGCCTTTAATGCCGGACGGAACGGAGGGCGAAAGGGCGTCGAAAACGCGCGCGTTCGGGCGCGTGCTGGGAAGGGTTACCGGAATCGACGTGGAATATTTCGACGAAAGGTGGACGACGCTCGAGGCGGAGGAATACCTCGCGGAGGGCGGTGTGAAGAAAAGAGATATGAAAAAATATACCGATAAACTGTCGGCGCAAATTATTTTAAGCGATTATATGAGCGCGTCGAAAACGCGCAAGGAGTAAATTATGGACGAAAAAGTACAACTTATCGACGACGAAGAAATCATCACCCTTTTCGACGAAGACGACAAGCCCATGGATTTCTATGAGGTTGCCGTCGTCGAATACGAGGACGAGCTTTACGCGCTTCTCCAGCCTGCCGAAGATATCGAAGGCATTGCCGACGACGAAGTCGTTATTTTCAGAATAGAAGAAACCGAGGGAGAAGACGACGATTTCTTTTATCCCGTCGAGGACGAAGCCGTTCAGGAGGCTGTTTTCGAGGAGTATCTCCGCGCCACGTCGGACGACGAATGCGACGAGGAGTCTTGCGACGGTTGCCCGTCTGCCGAAGGATGCGATAAGAAAAAGTGATCGGGCGAAAAATATTCGCATAAGCGCGACAGAAGTACCGAAAAACATTTGCTTTTCGGTACTTCTTATGTTATAATTATCGCGTTTGAATACGCACCCGCTTTGTCGTCCGTTACTGTGCGGAGCATTTCCGTGATATCGGACAAATCCCAGACGGCGGGGAGGATTAACAGGAGGAACAAAAATGGCAAACGTAGTTTCGATGAAACAGTTGCTGGAAGCAGGCGTACACTTCGGACATGCCACGAGAAAGTGGAACCCCAAAATGAAGAAGTACATCTACACCGCGAGGAATGATATTTATATCATCAACCTCGAGAAAACGGTCGGTCTTATCGACGAAGCCTACAATTTTATCAAGAGCGTAGCCGACAGCGGCAAGTCGATTCTTTTCGTAGGAACGAAAAAACAGGCTCAGGAAGCGATCATGACCGAAGCGCAGCGTTGCGGTATGTTCTATATCACCGCGCGTTGGTTAGGCGGTACGCTCACGAACTTCTCTACGATACGTTCGAGGATCGAGCGGCTTAACAAGCTCAATCAGATGGAGAGCATGAACGAGTTTTCGCTTCTCCCCAAAAAGGAAGTCATGCAGCTTACGCAGGAGCGCGATAAGCTCGAAACCAATCTCGGCGGAATCAAAGATATGCGCAACCTTCCCGGCGCGCTGTTCGTAGTAGACCCGAAGAAAGAGCATCTCGCAGTCGCAGAAGCCCGCAAACTCAATATTCCCATCGTAGGTATCGTAGACACCAACTGCGATCCCGACGAAGTGGATTACGTTATTCCCGGTAACGACGACGCTATCCGCGCGATCAAACTTATCGCGGGAGCAATGGCGGACGCGGTCATCGAATCGAGAGAGGGCGAAGAAGCGCTTGCTCAGAAGAGAGCGGAGGCGGCTCAGGCTGCGGTCGCAGAGGAAGCTCAGCCCGAAACCGAGGAATAATATATAAAAATATCGGAGGAACGATAATATGAATTTTACCGCTAAAGACGTTGCCGAACTTCGTGAAATCACCGGCGCAGGCATGATGGATTGCAAAAAAGCGCTTGTGCACACCGACGGCGACAAAGATAAAGCAATAGAATATTTAAGAGAAATAGGCGTTTCGATCGCCGCCAAAAAAGCGAGCCGTATCGCAAGCGAAGGACTTATAGGCGGATATTCCGCAAATAACGTAGGCGTGCTCGCGGAGCTCAATTGCGAGACCGATTTCGTCGCAAACACCGACGGTTTCCGCGCGCTTGTTTCCAAGGTTGCGAAATGCGTCGCAGACAACGATCCCGCAGACGTTGCCGCTTTGCTCGAAACAAAGATAGACGGCAGTACGGTTACCGAGCTTATGAACGCCGAAACGGCAAAGTGCGGCGAGAAGATCACCGCGCGTCGTTTCGAGAAGTTCGAAGTCAAAGAAGGCGTAGAGGAGATTTATCTTCATAACGGCGGCAAGATAGGCGTTATGCTCGAAGTGGAAACGGATAAGCCCGCTTCCGCCGAGATCAAGGAAATGGCGCACGACATCGCAATGCACATCGCGGCTTTTTCGCCGGCTCACGTCGACGTTTCCGAAGTGCCCGCGGAATATATCGAAAAGGAAAAGGCTATTCTGCTCGTTCAGGCAAAGAACGATCCGAAGAACGCAAACAAACCCGACGCTATTCTCGAAAAGATGCTCAGCGGTAGATTACAGAAAAGCCTGAAGGAAATTTGCCTTGTGGATCAGCCTTTTGCAAAGGATTCGTCGATCACCGTCGCGCAGCTTGTCGCGAACGTTTCCAAAGCGACCGGAACAAAGATCAAACTCAACAAGTTCGTTCGTCTTGTCATGGGCGAAGGGTTGGAAAAGAAAGTAGACAACCTCGCGGAGGAAGTCGCAAAAATGTCCGGAAAATAAAACTTAAAAGGAACGCTTCGGTGTTCCTTTTTCTTAAAAACCAATGGAGAGAGCAATGTATAAAAGAATTCTTCTTAAAATCAGCGGAGAAGCGCTCGCCGGTAACGGCGGATCGGGCATAGACCCGGCAATGGTCGAACACGTGGTGTCTCAGATCGTAGAGATACACAACAGGGGCATAGAAGTCGCCGTCGTAATGGGCGGGGGAAATTTCTGGCGCGGGCGTCAGGGAATTAACATGAACCGCGTCACAGCCGATCATATGGGAATGCTCGCGACGATCATGAACGGACTCGCGCTTCAGGACGCGATTGAAAAGAAGGGCGTTCAGACGCGCCTGCAGACCGCGCTGTCCATACCTGCGGTCGCAGAGCCGTTCCTGTTCCGTAAAGCGCTCCGTCATTTCGAAATGGGGCGTATAGTGTTGTTTGCCTGCGGTACGGGCAATCCGTATTTTTCGACGGACACCGGCGCGGCGCTTCGCGCAGCCGAGATCGGCGCGGGCGCGCTTTTGATGGCAAAAAACGTGGACGGCGTGTACGACAGCGATCCGAAGAAAAACCCGAACGCAAAAAAATTGGACAGGCTTTCTTACCTCGAAGTTATAAACAGGCGTCTTGTCGCGCTCGATACGACGGCGATCACAACCTGTATGGAAAACAATATTCCGATCATAACTTTTGCACTCGACGAACCGGACAGCATTATAAAAGCCGCCATGGGCGAAAAAATAGGTACTTATATAGGTTAAAATAGCTTGCGACCTGCATAAGATTATGTTATACTGTTAAAAATCGGAGGAAGAGTATGTTACCCGAACTGGAAGAAGAACTTTTTAATCTCGAGGAAAAGCTCGAGAAGGCAGTCAATCATTTGTCGAGCGAGTATGTTACCGTTCGTGCGGGAAGAGCGAACCCGAAAATTCTCGATAACATAACCGTGGATTATTACGGTTCGCAGACTCCTCTTAAGCAAATGGCGAATATTTCGGTGCCCGAACCGCGTATGCTTGTTATAAACCTGTTCGACAGAAGCGCGGCTAAGGAAACCGTCAAAGCGATCGCCGCTTCCGACATCGGTATCAATCCCACCGACGACGGAAAGGTTATTCGTCTTGTTTTCCCTCAGCTTACGGAGGAAAGGCGCAAAGAGCTTGTAAAACAAGTCAAGAAGATGTCGGAAGACTGCAAAGTGGTGCTCAGAAACGAACGCCGCGATTGTCTTGACAGAGCAAAAAAAATGAAGAAAGACCTGAATTTCTCCGAGGACGAACTTTCGGGATTCGAAAAAGACGTACAGAAATATCTCGATAAATATATCGCTTCTGCGGATGAAATGAGTAAAGATAAGGAAAAAGAAATCCTTGAAATCTGAAGCGCGTTATCCTTCGCATATAGCCGTAATTATGGACGGGAACGGCAGGTGGGCGAAAAAGCGCCATATGCCGCGCAGCGTGGGGCATATGGAAGGGGTAAAAACGATCGACAGGATAGCGGACGCAGTATTTTCACGCGGGATCGGGTATCTTACTTTGTTCGCGTTTTCGACCGAGAACTGGGGCAGACCGGCGTCGGAAGTGTCCGGACTGCTCGGATTATTCAAAAAATATCTGAAAAAGAATATTCCTGTTCTTATCGGGAAGAATATTTGTCTGAATATTCTCGGAGACGTATCGGCGTTTGACGAGGAAACCCTCGAGCTCGTAAACGAAGCGTACGAAAAAACTCACGGTCTCGGCGGCGGCGTTCTGAATATTTGTTTCAATTACGGCGGAAGAGCCGAGCTCGTCAGAGCGGTCAATTCGCTTTCGGGCAAGACCGGGATCACCGAGCGCGATTTGTCCGACGCTTTGTATACGCGAGGAATGCCCGATCCGGATATAGTGATCCGTACCGGCGGCGAACATCGTATCAGTAATTTTTTGCTTTATCAGTCGGCGTACTCCGAGATTTATTTCGTGGATACGCTTTGGCCGGATTTTTCGGGCGACGAGCTCGATAAAATCATTGCCGATTATTCGGCTACGGACAGAAGGTTCGGGAAAATATCGGAATAATGAAAAACAGAGTAATATTCGGATTTGTATTATTGATAATAATGGCGTTGGTGCTGTTTTTGTCGCAATACGTTGTAGCGGAAGTCTACGACGCTTTTATCGTGCTTTTAATGTTACTTGCCGCATACGAAATGACTCGCGCCATTGAAAATAAATACAGTAAACCGATGTTCGGCGTAATCGTTGTTTTTATTTTCGTCGGTTATGCCGCATTCAAAATCGTACACGAAGTCAACGCGGCGTTCCATGACAGCGGTTACGGCGGTATAACGGCGTTCTTCGTCGTTCTGATCGCCATGTTCATTGTTTGCTTTATAGTAAATATGGCGAGTTCCAGACATACTTTCGAAAACGTAATCAGCACGTTCATTTGCATGATCTATCCGGTAGGTATCATGGTCTATTTCATAGGTCTGAATTATTTCCCGGGCGCGGACGCAGGACTTGCTTTTACCGGCTGGTCATACGACGCGTACGCTACGGGCGCGTTCGTTCCGAACTATCGTCCGATAGCCATAATAATGACTTTTGCGTGCGCGGCGGGCGCCGATATATTCGCGCTTTTCGTCGGGAAATTTTTCAAGGGTCCGAAGCTCGCTCCGATAATCAGTCCGAAAAAAACCATTTCGGGCGCGATCGGCGGTCTGTTCGGCGGCATGGTCGCCGCAGCGCTTGTGTTTGCGCTTTCGTTCTCGGGGTTGTTCGGACTTACCGGACTGAATGAGAACGTTTTTATCAGCCTTGCCTTATATCTGTCGCTCGGACTTTGTATCGCCATATCGACCGAAGTCGGGGATCTGATGGCGTCGTATATAAAACGGTTTTGCGAAATTAAGGACTACGGCACGTTGATTCCGGGTCACGGCGGCGCGCTCGATCGTATAGACGGCACGCTTATTGCGTCTATGGTGACGTATCTGTTCATTACCATAGTCATATATTTTTCATCGATGGTGATAGTTTGAAAACAGTTGCTTTATTCGGTAGCAGCGGGAGTATCGGCGTGCAAACATTGAATGTTGTGCGCCGTTTTCCGCATGAATACAAGATAGTCGCGCTTGCGGCGGGAAATAATACCGAATTGCTTAAAAGACAGACCGAAGAATTTTCGCCTGATTTCGTTGCGTCAGTAGCGCCTTCGGGCATTGCCGGATCTGCGGTATTTACCGGCGTCGACGCCGCCGAACGCCTTGCGGAAGAAGCGACGGCGGACGTGTACGTCATGGCGATCTCGGGGCTTGCCGCGCTTCCTCCGCTTATGAAAATCATAAAGAAAGGAGGGCGGATCGCGCTTGCCAATAAAGAAGCTATCGTTTGCGCGGGCGATATGGTTTTGTCCGAAGCCGCCCGTTACGGCTCGGAGATCATTCCCGTAGACAGCGAACATTCGGCTGTGTTCCAGTGCCTCGAAGCGGGCAGACGCGAGGACGTGAAACGGATAATCCTTACGGCGAGCGGCGGACCGTTTTACGGAAAGGACGTCGATCTTTCTTCCGTGACCCCGGAGCAGGCGGCGCGTCACCCGACGTGGAACATGGGACGGAAGATCTCGATCGACAGCGCAACGATGGTAAACAAGGGTCTGGAAATAATAGAGGCGCACAGATTATTCGGTGCCTGTCAGGTCGATTACGTTATTCATCCGGAGAGCGTAATACATTCCATGGTGGAATATAAGGACAACTCGACGGTCGCCCTTATGTCGTATCCGAATATGGAACTTGCCATACAGTACGCCCTGTCGTATCCGGAGAGGTTCGAAAATCACGGCGTCCGACCGTTTGACTTTAAGCGGTCGTTGACGTTCGGCGTTCCCGACGAAAAAAGATTTCCCGCGCCTGCCGTCGCAAAAGAATGCATAAGACTCGGCGGCACCGCTCCGGCAGTGTTCAGTATAGCCGATGAAGTCGCCGTCGGGCTTTTCGTCAAAAATAAAATACTTTTTACCGAAATTTGCGGAATAATCGAAGAGGCATTGAGCATAAACGAAATAGTGAGAGATTTTTCATACGAAGATCTTCTCGCGCTTGATTATAAGATCAAAGAATATTTCGGGAGTAAATACAGCTGTAAATGATTTTCTTCTTCATTCTTCTTGCCGTTCTCGTGCTTATGCTCATGATCGTCATACATGAGCTGGGGCATTATTCGGTAGGAAAACTGCTCGGGTTCCATATCAATGAGTTTTCGATCGGATTCGGTCCGAAAATCATCGGGCGCAGATCGAAAAAGAGCGGCGAATTATTTTCCGTAAGGGCGTTTCCGCTCGGCGGGTTCTGTTCCTTTTACGGCGACGACGATACGGGCGAGACGTCCATGACGGTAAGCGAGTTTGCCGCACGGTCATCGTCGACCGAGTCCGATAGACGTATTCCGTTTACCGAACAGAAGCCGTGGAAGCGCATACTCGTATTGCTCGCCGGCGCAGCTTTCAATCTCTTTTCCGCGTTTGTATTTTCGTTCATATATATAATTGCGGTCGGCTATTCCGTGCCCGTAGTCGCGGATATATACGTTGACCCGGAAAGCGGAGAGCCTTACGTCGCCGGACTTGCGGAGGGCGACCGCATAACGGCGGTAAACGGCGTTAATATAAGCGTGCTCGATTCGTTTGCGGAGCTTACGAACGGTCTTGCGGACGGCGACGGCGCAGTTCTTACCGTGGAGCGCGACGGAGAGTTTATCGACGTGCCCGTGCGGAAGAAAACCATTCTCGTTCCGGACGGCGGCGGAGGTTATAAGCAGAGCTCGCTTATCGGTATCCGCATTTCGCAACAAGCCTGCGGAGTATCTTTCCCCGAAGCGTTGGGGCTGTCGTTTCCGTTTACGTTCAAAATGGCGGGCATGGTCATTCTGTCGTTCGGTCAATTGATCACGGGTCAGGTGCCTATTACGTCGCTCACCGGTCCGGTCGGTACGGTGACCGCAATAGCCGCGATGGCGGAAACGAGCTGGCAGTACCTGTTATTGCTGTTGCCGCTCATCGCGAGCAATCTCGCGATATTCAATATTCTGCCTATTCCGTCGCTCGACGGCGCGCGCGTAATATTTACGCTTATCGAGTGGATACGCAAAAAACCGATCGATCGCAAGGTAGAAGCATACGTTCACGGCATCGGGCTTTGGCTGTTGCTCGGTTTCGTAATCGTCATAGATATAATAGGCATGGTGTCGAGGTTTATCTGACTTATGACAAAAACGGTAAAAATAGGAAAAACGGAGATAGGAGGCGGTAACGCCGTCGCAGTTCAGTCGATGACGAACACCGACACTTCGGATTACGTCGCAACTTCGGCGCAGATTTCCGCGCTCGCCGCGGCGGGCTGCGATATCGTTCGACTTGCCGTGCGAGATCTTCGCGACGTCGAGACGTGTAAAAAATACGTTGTCGAAAGCGAAGTGCCGCTTGTCGCGGATATACAGTTCGATTATCGGCTCGCGGTATCGTGCGCGGATATAGGTTTCGCCAAAGTACGCTACAACCCGGGCAATACGTCGCATGACGGGCTGAAAGAACTCGTCGCCGCGTGTAAGGCGAACGGTTGTCCCATTCGGATAGGAATAAACGGCGGTTCGCTCGAGAAAGACATAAGGGCGAAATACAACGGCGCTACCGCGGCTGCTCTTTCCGAAAGCGCCATGCGTTCGGTTGCCGCGCTCGAACGCGAAGGTTTTGACGACATCGTGATCTCGGTCAAATCGAGCGACGTAAAGAAATGCGTGGAAGCGTACCGCATACTGTCGAAATCCTGTGCGTATCCTCTGCATATAGGCATAACCGAGAGCGGCGCGGGCGAGGACGCCGTCATTAAATCGACTGCGGGAATTGCGTCATTACTCCTCGACGGGATAGGCGATACGATAAGGGTATCGCTTACGGGCGATCCGGTGCGCGAAGTCGAAGTCGGCAGGAGCATACTCCGTTCGGTCGGACTGGACCGTAATTATGCCGAAGTGGTATCGTGTCCGACGTGCGCGCGCTGCTTTTACGACCTCGAATCGCTTGTACATAAAACCAAGCGGATAGTAAAGAACGTCGGAAAACCGATGAAGATTGCCGTTATGGGGTGCGTCGTGAACGGACCGGGCGAAGCGTCGGACGCGGATCTCGGCATAGCGGGCGGAAAGGAAAACGCCGTGTTGTTCAGAAAAGGCGCGGTGTTCGCGACGATGCCGGTTGCCGAAGCCGAAGCCGAGTTTATAAAAATGCTGTCGGAGCTTGTTTCTTGACCGATTTTAATGAAAAATTCAAAGAAAAGTGCGGCGATTATCCGTATGTTCGCTTTGTATCCGCAAAGGTGGATTCGGAGCATTTTAAGGTCACGCTCGGCGCGGTCTATAAGCAGGAACGCGAAAAAGATTTTCTGAAAGCCAGAGCGCATATTACGGAAATCGCGCGTTCGTTATTGCCGCCTTCGGCGGACGTAGCGCTCGTCGCATCGCCCGTAATCTTTTCTTCGGGTGAAATAATGCGCGGCATATCCGAATTTTTCGGAAAGCAAAGCGCGTTGGTGTTTTCCGCAATTACCAAAGAAAATACGGTCATTTCCACCGGGGACAAGCCGGCGGTATTTATCGGTCTTCCCGAAAGCGTCGCCGCCTACGTCGCGGAAAACGGTCTGGACGCTATGCTGAAAGAATATCTCGATTCACGTTTTTTTACCGATTTTTCGTTGAAAATAAGCTCGAGGGCGGAGAACGACGACGAAATCAGACAGGTACTGAACGCGACTACTTACAGACCGAAATTCTCGTATGCAAGACCGGACGAGGGTCGACGCATTGATCCGAAAGACCGTCGCGCCGTATGCGGCGACGCAATAACCGGTACGGCGGGATATATCGTCGATTGCATACAGCCGGAATTTGCGGTGCTTTACGGTCAGGTGTCCGACGCTCGCATACGCGAATATACGCCGAAAAAAGCAGAAAACGACGAGCATAAGCGAAAGTTGGTCACGTTTTCGCTCGACGACGGTACGGGTAAAATCAGATGCGTGTTTTTCCCCGGAGCAAAAAGCGAATCGGCGGCGGAGAGCGTGCGGGACGGAATATACGTGATTGCCGACGGTTATCTCGATTTTGACGCTCGGGCGGGCGACGGTACGTTGCAATTCAGATTGCGTCGTTTTTCGACCTGCTCGCGGGCGGAATTCGAAATCAACGAAGTGGTAAGACTCGTGGACGACGACTACCGTTACGTTCGTCCCGCGCCGTACACCGCGCTTTCTCAGTCGTATATGTACGGCGAAGTAAAAAAACCTTTGACGACCGAACCGCTCGTGGTTTTTTCCGTACTGACGACGTCGCAAAACAAATACGCGC
>CANDJX010000047.1 GCA_947385185.1 uncultured Clostridia bacterium | reverse complement strand
CCTGCTTAAAGACGACAAAGGGCAGGGAACTTATATCCGTATCGATCTCCGCGAGAAGTTTCCGAATATGGAGATCACGCGGCATCCGAAAAAGGACGCGGCAAAATATTTCGGTCCGTTCGGGGGCGGCTTGTCGGCAAAAGCGATCGTACGCATAATCAAAACCGTATACGGCGTGCGGACGTGCCCGCGGAGAATGCGCGCTTCGCGCGAATGTCTGGACTGGCATATAGGACTTTGCCTCGGACCTTGCACGGGCAGAACCGACGAACATACCTATCGCGAGGCCGTTCGACGCGCCGTCGGGTTTTTGAACGGCAAGTCGGGCGATGCGGAAAAGATAATGGAGAATAAAATGAACGCCGCCGCCGAAGCGCTCGATTTCGAACGTGCGATAGAGTATCGCGGTCTGCTCGGTATGCTTAAGGGGCTAAGCGAACGTTCGCTTGCGGATCTCGATATACGCGACGCCGATTTCTTTTCGTATGTTACGGACGGACTTCGCAGCGCGATTTCGGTAATGCCGGTACGCGGTAATAAACTGCTCCCCAACGGTAACTATCCGTCGGCGGACGCCAGTGAAAGCGGCGACGCGCTCGCGTCTTTTCTTTTGCAATATTATGCGAACAATCCCGTGCCGAACGAGGTGTATATAAATTCCGAATTCGATTTCGCGCCGCTCGAAAAATGTTTGTCCGAACTCCGCGGCGGACCCGTTCACGTCCGCGTCCCTGCGCGCGGTCAGAAACGCGATTTGATCAGGACGGCGGAGGAAAACGCGCGCGAATGTATCGAGAAAGCGGCGGATAAAGAGCTTCGGCTCAGGGAGCAGACGTACGGAGCGTGCGATATACTTTGCGAGCGTCTGCGCCTGCCGAGCGCGCATCGCATGGAATGTTACGACATTTCGCATATCTCGGGAACGGACAAGGTCGCGAGCGGCGTTTGTTTCATAGACGGAAGCAAGGCGGCGGATCAGTATCGCAGATACAGGATCAAGACGGTGGAGGGCAACGACGATTTTCATTGCATGGCGGAAGTGCTTTCGCGCAGGCTTGCTCGCGCGGCGAGCGGGGACGAAAAGTTCGCCGAGCTTCCCGACCTTATCGTCATAGACGGTGGCAAAGGTCAGCTTCACGCGGCGTATGCCGTCATGAAAGAAGCGGGGTTCGATATTCCCATGGTGGGGCTTGCCAAACGCGAAGAAGAAATTTTCACTACGACCTCTCCCGATCCCGTCATACTTTCCCGCGACAGTGCGGCGCTCAAACTTTTGCAACGAATACGCGACGAAGCGCACAGATTCGCGATAACTTATCACCGCAATTCGCGCATGAAACGTATAAATACCGAACTGGTTAAGATCCGCGGCATAGGCGAAAAAAAGAGCAAACTGCTACTGAAAGCATACGGATCGGTCGCGGCGGTAAAAGAGCTGCCGCTCGAAGCGCTCGAAAGTACGGCGGGAATGGATAAAACCTCCGCGCTCTGCGTTTACGAATATTTCCACGGAAAAAAGGAGCAGAATGATTCTTAAATACAAACTCGTTTTAAGCGATTACGACGACACGCTCACTCTTTCGGACGGTACGGTCACGCCGCGTACTCTTGCGGCGATAAAGGCGTACCGTGCGGCGGGCGGTATATTCGTTTTGAATACGGGCAGAAGTTATGCGTCCGTAAAAAAATTGCTTCCGGCTTTATACGGCGAACCTGCGCCCAAAGTCCCGGTGATCTGTTATCAGGGCGGAATGACGGTGGGCGAGAACGGCGAAACGCTTCGCCGCGTGCCCATGAACGGGAAAGACGTGATACGTCTTGCTTACGAAGCGGAACGCCGCGGAATAATCTGTCAGACTTATTCGGGCGAACGTATGTTTATTTCGCGCATGACCGACGAAGCGCGGAACTATTCTTCGATCACCGATTGCTCGTACGAGGTGGTGGGAGATCTGCCCGGATTCATGGAAAGTTACGATGGCGAATTCGATAAACTGCTTATGATTTCCACGCCCGAGCGGGTGACCGGACTTAAAGCGGAATTTACGGAAAGAAACGATTATCCCGATTTCAAGTTCGTATTTTCCCGTCCTACATATCTCGAAGCGATCCCGACGGGTTCGGGAAAAGATTCGGCGCTTAAATTTCTTTCGGCGCGTCTCGGCATCGATATAGAAAACGTCGCGGCGTTCGGCGACAGCAACAACGATACGGATATGCTTCGCGCGGCGGGCTTAGGCGTAGCGGTCGGAAACGCGCGGGAGGAATGTAAATCCGCCGCCGATTTCGTATGCGAACCGAATACCGCGGATGGGGTTGCGAAGATGCTCGAGAGTTTTTTGCTCTGATTGCGCGGCTTATAAGCTGCGCATTACTGCGTTACTCGGCGGACGTGCGCTTCGGTTATGTACGTTTTGTACACGCCCTCGCGCGCGCCGCCGAGTGCCTTGTACTGCTTGCTTCTAAGCCGCGCAAATTACTCATCATAGCTTACAAGAATTTTCAGCTTCTTTCTCTGTCATTTCGACCAAGCGTGTGAAATCGTCCCACCATTATCATTTCGACCAAGCGTATAAAATCGCCGCACCTCTGTCATTTCGACCAAGCGGCGAAAGCCGCGCGCGGAGAAATCTTTTTCAGATCTCTCCGCTTCGCACCTTACGGTGCTTCGGTCGAGATGACAACAAATAACTTGTTTTTACTTAGCAGTAATATGAAACCGCAAATACGAGCGCCTCATAAAGCCAAGTCACAAAGGATAGAAGTGTAACATTACGGCAACAACGAAAAGATTACATAACACGTGCGGACTTTATTCGCTTCCCTGCAGAGGGAAGTCGTCTGCGGGGGTTCGGGGACACATCGAAAGTGTCCCCGACGCCTTTTTGCTTAGCTTTTTCGGCGCACGAAAAAGCGTAATAATGCACGAGCTTACAACTCGACATTGCGTCGCACTACGCACGGGGTTTACACCATAAAATAAAAAACTTAAGATATATTGAAATAAGACTTAATGAAAAAACGCGCTCCGAGAGTCGGAAAAACTTCGGAACGCGTTTGTTTTGTATTCGTTTTCTTGTCCGTTTATTGCGGGATTTTTTCGAAGAAATTATTTTCGTCGAGCATTTGTTTTATGGGCAACCCGGAACCGAGCGCGAGCATGACTTTCACCGCCGTCATTTCGAAGCTCATGTCGTACGCTTTGATTGTATCGTCGTCGGAAATACCCGCCATTCCCGCGTAAACGTTGGCTTTGCTCGCGACGGGTGAAAGTATGACGTCGACGCCGAGGTCGCGGCAATGTTTTATGAACGCGACTGCGTTCGTATCGCTCCCCGCGGTGCATATCGTGCCGCTGTGGTACAGCTTGAGAATTACCGCTTTGGGACGGATTTTTTCGAAAGTGTAAAACGTGAAATCGAGAAGCGCGCGGGCTTTTATCGTGACTATATCGTTGCAGATTTTGAGGTCGCGCCCGCGGCTTTTTACGGCGTTGAGTTCTTCGATCCCCGGATTGCGTTTATCCGGATTGCGTATGAATTTCCCGTTTTCCACCGTGCCGAAATACAGTCCGAGCAGGCTGTAGAACCGTCCGCCTACCTGCTCCGCGTCGGTAAGTCGGCTCGCGAGATGAATTTTGCATTCCTCGTCCGGGTTGGTGAACGATACGAACACGCCTTTTACGTGCGCGTCCGATATGAACGTTACCGCGCCTGCGAAGTTGCCGAGTCCGTTGCTGCGTTCGTCGCCGAGCGGATACGAAGCCGAAACGAGTACGATCGGAAGGGGGAATCCGCAGAAGACCTGACTGAAACAATTGGCGGTAAACGACAGCGTGTCGGTGCCGTGCGTGATTATTATGCCGTCGTATACGCTCGTATCGACGCTTTTTATGCAATCGGCAATCTTTTCGAGGTCGGCTTGCTGTACGTTTTCGCTGAGCATATCGACGGGATAAAATTCGTCGAAAACTATTTTATCGCCGTATCGTTCTTTATATTCGTTTATAAGCAGACTCGCATTCGTCCTGTCGAGATCTACAGTGCCGTTTCTGACCGACGAACCTATGGTACCGCCTGTAAATATTACGCAAATTCTGTTTTTCAAAATTTATATCTCCGATCAAAATCCGAATTTTATTACGCAATCTCTTTCGTCGGAATGCTTGGGGCAGTTGTCGCAAGATATGCATTCGACTCGCGCCTGCGTTTTCTTGCCCGAGATCTTATTGAGCACTCCGGAAATATAACCCTTGAAGAAATTGCAATCGCGGGAATATGCCCCGGTGGCGTCGATCTTTTTCGCCTGAAAATTGTTGGTTATGACGATAGCCTGCCGCTCGGCGTCATAGTCGAGCTTGCCCCAGCCGACCGACGAGTCGAACAGGCACCATTCTTCGATCTTTTCTTCGCTGTCCTGTACGTCGACATACGTTTCGAGATAGGTGTTGAACGTGAGTCCGAATGCTTCGCCGCACTTCTTGCCCGCGTTGAAGAATATAGTCGCGACCTGTTCCTCGGTCAGTCCCGCGTCGATGACCGAGCTTGCGATACTGTCGAAAATGTTGTTGATGGTATCTACGCGGAAAGATATGTTCGGCGAGTTGTCCGAATTTATCATACTGCCCGTCTTATTGTTGACAAGGAACATTTTGATTATGTATTTTTCGTTATCCTTGATGTTTTCTTCGAGCTTGGCTATCACACTGCGCAAATTCTGGTTGGTGCGCGCTTTTTCGCTCCGTTTGATCAGTTCGGCGAAGTTGCCGATAACTTCGTCCTCGTTGAGCGACCGCGACTCTGCGGTCGGTTTTTCGCCTTCGTAACCGAGCAATGCCATTAGTTTTTCCTCCTCTTATCCGTATCGAAAAGTTTTTCCTGTAATTCGGATATATAATCCTGCATGGTATGAGAGAACGTAATTCCTCTTATTTCGAATTCGTTTACGCCTCTGACTATATCGTTATATTCGTCTTTGGTCGCGTTTTTTTTCAGATAAAAAGCCTGCATCTGTTTATAAAGAGAGATGACGTCCTGCGCGTATCCCCTGATTTTATTTCTCAGTTCCGTGTTCTCTCCGTCGAGAACTTTTATTTTGGCGCAGAGCCTGAACATCATCGAGTGTATCTGTTCGCAATTCTCGTTCAGACTGTTGAGTATATCTTCGTCTTTCGTGTCGTTCGACTTGCCTGCGACGGTGATATTGACGAAACGTTCGAGGTGTTCGGAATTGGTCACGAGCACGAGTTTGTCGCACAGTTCGATTATGTCGTTCCAGACCGATACTTTGAAATCGATGCCGTGTTCGGAAAGCATATTTTCCGACGCGTTCTTCAGATTCTCTTTGTTCGTAAGATAACTTATGATTATCGTTACAAGGCTGACAATCACCGCGACGAGCGAAATTATCCATTCGAAATCCATTTTCCGTCCCTTTATCCTTTGTTTTTTGTAATTATACAATATTTTTCGGGCAAGGTCAACGCAGATAAGATTATTATAAAAAATTTTATGAAATATTTTCCGGAATTTATATTAAAGCGTAACGCGCGTTCGGTTTTTGGCATATGAAATATGTGCGCTATGCGCGTGTATCGGAGGCGTATGCGAAGAATAAATCTATCCGAATATACGTCGGTGCGCCTGGGCGGATACGCGTTCGGCGAGGTCGTGACCGACTTCGGTTCGCTGAAACTTTCGGGCGACGAAATCGTTATCGGTCGCGGAACGAACTTGCTCGCGTCCGATCTCGGCGTGACGGAAAAAGTTATAATCGTTCGCGCGGCAAACCTGTCCGTAAGCGGGAATTCGGTCGTTGCTGAGGGCGGCGTTCCGCTCCCGCTCGCGTGCAGAGCGGCGGCGGAAGCGGGGTTGAGCGGGCTGGAATGGGCGTGCGGGATTCCCGGAAGCGCGGGCGGCGGAGTGGTGATGAACGCCGGCGCTTACGGCGGCGAAATATCAGACGTTCTGAACTTCGTCGAAGTGCTTACGCCGCGCGGAGTCGTTCGTCTGAATCGAGGCGACCTCGATTTTTCTTACCGCTCGTGCAAAGGTTTGCCGCGCGGAGCGATCGTGAAAGCCGGATTCGCGCTTGTTCCGGGCGATCGCGATAAAATAAAAGCGCGTATGCGCGAGCTGAATATAAAACGCCGTAAAGCCCAGCCCTCGGGACGGACGTTCGGAAGCACGTTTTCGCGCGTCGGCGACAAAAGCGCGGGCGAACTCATAGACAAAGCGGGACTGAAAGGATTGCGCATCGGCGGCGCGCGCATAAGCGATAAGCACGCGAATTTTATTCTGACCGACGGCGGAACGGCGACAGACGTACGCAATCTCATAGATACCGTCAAACTCAAAGTTTATGCGCGCTTCGGGGTAAAACTGAAAGAGGAAGTCGGCTACATAGGCGAGTTCTGACAAGCGTAACGGGAAGAAGTCGGAGAACATATATATTATCGGAGGAAAACACTTTGGCAACATCATCGTACACGATAGCCGCTAACGACGAACACGGACAGAATCCGCCCACCGAGGGTAAGCGTACTCCGGTAATGCCGTATCTGAACGTCCGAATCTATGAAAACCAATTCAACAGACCGACAAAAAACAGATTTCTCGAGGCTTGTCTGCGCTGCGGATACAACGTTTACGACGTCAAACCCGAAATAACCGACGCTTCGATTTCGACGCGCGTCGCAAGAGTGAACCGTCGCCGTCCCACAATACTCGTGACGTTCGGTTACAATGCGTTCGGAAGCGGCAATAATTTCAATTCCGCGCGCGGCATAACGACTTTTTATTCTTCGCGGAATCCGTATGCGGCGCAGAGCCGCGCGCTTGCCGAAGACTTGTACGAACAGCTTGTCATGGGCACGTCGCAGCTCGGTCGCGGCGTGGAAAATCTTATCGACGTCGGCGTGCTCGGAAGCGTAAATTGTCGGTCCGTCCTCGTCGAACCGGGATTTATGACCAATTTGAGCGAAGCCAAACTCATGATCGATCCGGACTATCGGATCGAAGTCGCGGAAGAGTGTTGCAAAGGCATATGCGCGTATCTCGGGGAGAACTATATCGGAAGGGACGTTCTTGCCGATTATCCCACGCTTAAAACGGGGAGCCGCGGGAACTTCGTGCGACTGCTTCAGTTTATCCTGAACGAGTACGGTTACGGTCTTACGGTCGACGGGGTGTTCGGGAGCGGAACCGCGTCGGCAGTCAGGCGGTTTCAGCAGGCAAACGGGCTTACTGCGGACGGCGTAGTGGGACGCAATACGTGGCGCAGCCTTCTCGTCCTTCCGCCGCGCCCGACTCTCCGCCGCGGCGACAGGAACGTTTACGTTACCTATCTGCAACAGAAACTGACTTCCAAACTTTACCCGCTCGGGACGCCCGACGGGGTGTTCGGAGCAAAGACTCAGAACGCGGTCATAGAGTTTCAGAGCGAGAACGGGCTTACTGCGGACGGTATAGTAGGAGCGAACACCTGGGCGCGCGTCGCAAGGATAGGCGGCGGAAGATCCTGAATTTTTTGACGGTCGCCGCGTATCGGTTTCGGACGCGGCGGTTTCTTATGCTCAAATCGCTTGAAAAATTTTGCCGGGCGGAGTATACTATAATACGAGGTCATATTTCCGGAATGCTTTCAGGCGATTATCATACGCATACGACGTACAGCCGCATGAATCACGGCAAAGGGAGCGTGGACGACAACGTCCGCGCCGCTTTGGCTTTGGGCTTGAAAGAAATCGCACTGACCGATCACGGACTCAGGCATATGACTTACGGAATGACGAAAAAGGCGTTTCCGCGATTCCTTGCCGACGTGGCGGCGGCGCGCGAAAAATATCCGGACATAAACGTTTATGCCGGACTCGAGGCGAATTTCATATCGCCGAATGGTGTGATCGACGTCGACCCGGACGTTACGGACAAGCTCGACGTTCTCGTATGCGGTTATCATAAAATAGTTCGTCCGAAATTCGGCGGAACGGCGTTTCTGCTCCGCAATCTTGTCACCAAAAACTCGCGGAAAGCGCTTGTAAAGAATACAGACGCATACCTGCGCGCGATAGAAAACTACGAAATAGACATTCTGTCGCATCCGAATACGAGCTGCAGAATAGATCTGAAAGAGGTGGGCGGGCTTGCCGCGAAATACGGTACGTATATCGAACTCAACGGCAAACGCGTTTCGATGACTGCGGACGATCTTATAATGCTCGCTTCGCTCGGGTGCAAGTTCGTAATGGACAGCGACGCGCACAGTCCCGACCGCGTGGGCGACGTTTCGTACCCGCTCGAAATATGGAAAACGAGCGGACTGCCCATGAGTCTGATTCACAACTGGGACAGGCTGCCCGACTTCAGAAGCGGCAAGGTGAAGCGATGAGTACGCTCAGCGCGAGAGCGAAGGAGGAGCTTGCTTCGCTTCCGCCGAAAAACAAATACGAGGCGCTTGCGGAGCTGTCGGCGCTCGTTCAGACGGCGGGCTCGGTCAATCTGTCCGGACGCGGGACGACGGTTTCCGTCGTTACCGACAACGCGGCGTTGCCTTCGCTTGCGGCGCGGCTTGCGCTTACGCTTATGTTAAGACCGCCCGCAGCGACGTTCGGAAAACATATAACGCTGACTTTCGAGGACGGAAAGGAACTGCTCGTCAGACTGAAAGTTTTTACGCCTGCTATGACGCGGATAACCGGTATAGACGCAGGATTGCTTCGTTCGGGCGCGGAAAAGCGGTGCTACGTGCGCGGCGCGTTTCTCGGAGCGGGATTTCTTTCGACGGGGAAGAACAATCATATGGAATTCGCGTTCTCCGGGGAAAAACTCCGCGACGATTTTATAGAACTTCTGCCTCCTTCCGCCTCGCCCGTGGGCGTCGGTATGCGCGGCGGCAGATCGACGGCATACTTAAAGAGCAAAGAAAAAATAAGCGACACGCTTATATTCATGGGAGCGACCAAAGCCGCGCTCGAGCTTCAGGAAGAAATGCTCGTTTCTTCCATAGGTCGACGCGCGTCGGCGGCTCAGAATTGCGACGTTGCCAATATAGACAGGGCGGTCGACGCGGCGGCGAAACAAATCGCGGCTATAGATAAAATCGATTCGGTTGTCGGGCTGGAATCGCTGGACGAAAAACTCCGCACGACCGCATTGCTCCGCAAAGGCTGTCCCGAAGCGAACATAGGAGAGCTTGCCGAAATGCTCGGGGTAAGTAAATCCTGCGCGGCGCACCGTCTTGACAAACTGACGAAAACCGCGGAAAAACTCGGGGAATAAAAGGATATATGGAAAAAGATAATAAACAATTCGTGCATCTGCACCTTCATACCGAATATTCGCTTCTCGACGGAGCGACTAAAATAAGCCGACTTTTTTCGCGCTGCGCCGAACTCGGTCAGCCCGCGGTGGCTATTACCGATCACGGAAATATGTACGGCGCGATGACGTTTTTCAAGGAAGCGGCGGCTTTCAATAAGAAAAGCGATTTCAAAGTCAAGCCTATAATCGGTTGCGAAGTGTATACCGCGCCCGATCGCCGCGTGCATACCACGCCGCCCGGACAGCGTAAGCCCAAAGCCAACCACCTCGTACTTCTTTGCAAAAACGAAACGGGGTATCACAATCTTATCAAGCTCGTATCGCTCGGCTTCACCGAGGGCTTGTATTATAAACCGCGCATAGATTTCGAGCTCCTGAAAGAACACCACGAGGGACTGATCTGCCTGTCGGCGTGCGTCGCGGGCGAACTTCCGCAGGCCATTCTTGCGGGCGATATGGACGAAGCGTCGCGCGTGGTGGAAAAATTCAAAGCGCTGTTCGGCGACGACTATTATATCGAGATCCAGGACCATAACCTGCGCTCGCAAAAGACCGTATTGCCGTACCTTATAAGCATAGCGCGCGAACATAACGTAAAACTCGTGGCAACCAACGACGTGCATTATCTGAAAAAGTCGGACGCGCGCACGCAGAAAGTCTTGCAGTGTATCGCTTTCGGCGATAAACTTTCGGTCAGCGACGATACGGATAACGTGACCGAAAGCATAGACGGCGTGGACGACGACAGTTATTTCCCGACCAAAGAATTCTATCTCAAGAGCCGGGAAGAAATGGAAGCCGTTTTTCCGACCTTGCACGAGGCGCTCGACAACACGCTCGAGATCGTGGGAAAGTGCGGCGATTGCAAATCGTTTTTTGCCCGTAAAATGCTTTATCCCGTCTACACCGCTCCCGACGGCATGACGAGCGACGAGTATCTGAAAAAGCTGCTCGACGAGGGCTTACAGAAAAAATACAAGGAGATCACGCCCGAAATAAGACAACGCGCCGATTATGAGTTCGGCGTGGTGTCCGGCATGGGCTTTACCGATTATTTCCTCGTCGTGTGGGACTTCATCAACTATGCCGAGAGCGTGGGTATTCCGGTCGGACCGGGCAGAGGAAGCGGCGCGGGCAGTATAATAGCGTACGCCATAGGAATAACCAAGATCGAGCCGCTCGGCTTCGATCTGTTCTTCGAGCGGTTTCTTAACCCCGAACGCGTGTCCAATCCCGATTTCGATATAGATTTCTGCGTCGAACGGCGCGGCGAGGTCATAGACTATGTGCGCCGAAAATACGGCGACGATCACGTTTCGCAGATCTGCACGTTCGGAACGATGGCGGCGAAAGCGGCGATAAAAGACGTC
Source organism: uncultured Clostridia bacterium (assembly GCA_947385185.1). Lineage (GTDB taxonomy): Bacteria > Bacillota > Clostridia > Christensenellales > Pumilibacteraceae > Protoclostridium. The sequence continues at coordinate 642 of CANDJX010000047.1, read as the reverse complement.
GGGCGCGTGCTTGACGTTCCGTTTTCGGATATGAACAGGATCACGAAACTTATGCCGAAGATGATGGGCAAACTGACGATAGAGCACGTCCTCGGCAAAAAGCCGGACAAGGACGGCGTATATCACGGTATCGCCGAGCTTCGCGAGATATACGACACCGATCCGGTGCTTCATCAGGTCCTCGATCTTGCGATCGAAATCGAAGGTATGCCGCGCCAGACCGGACTGCACGCCGCGGGCGTTATAATCTGCCGCGATCCGATAAGCGACCATGCGCCGCTTGCAATGAACGGGCAGGGGATCGTCGCGTGTCAGTATAACATGATTCAGGTCGAGGAGCTCGGATTGCTCAAAATGGACTTCCTCGGACTCATGAACTTGACGGATATAAAGAAAGCGATCGACATCGTCGAAGAAACGACGGGCAAACGACTTGACTTTTATTCTATGGGCGTAGACGACGCCGAAGTATATAAGATGATCGGCGAAGGCAACACGCACGCGGTTTTCCAGCTCGAAAGCGGCGGAATGAAAAACTTCATGAAAGATCTGAAACCCGACTGTATCGAAGATATAATCGCGGGAATATCGCTGTAGATCGGAAGAGCACACGTCTGAACTCCAGTCACTTACAGGAATCTC
>CANDJX010000046.1 GCA_947385185.1 uncultured Clostridia bacterium | reverse complement strand
TACACTGACAAGCACACTCTTTCCCTACACGACGCTCTTCCGATCTATCGTATTCTGCGCCGTTGCGGCATATTCGGTGCAGCATATCGCTTATGAAGTATATACGTTTCTGATCACGGCGTTCGGGCTCCAGACCGCGCCGGGCGGACCTTACGAACAGACAAGCCGTCAGTTGTTCGATATATGGTCTTTCGCTGTATACATAGAAAGCTACGTCGTAATTTACGGGCTTATGTATCTGTTGTTCGGTACGCGCATAAAGTCGGGCGAGGATTTACGCATAGGCAACGTATCGCTTCTTATCATAAGCGGAGTGATCCTTTTCGTCGCAGTCATGCTCAATCTCGTAGTTACGTATCGAATGAATGAGGATACCGATTTCGTGCTGCGCCTGGTCGTTCACGGTTATAACGTCATTTGTTGCGTGCTTGCCGTATTCATACAGTTCTTTATGCTCGGCAGAAAAAAGATGCAGACCGAATTCGATACTCTGCAGCGTCTGCACGAGCAGGAACGGCGGCATTACGAATTGTTCAAGGATAACGTGGATTATATAAACGTCAAATGTCACGACTTAAAGCATCAGATACGCCGCATCGCGAGCGAGGGCAAAGTCAGCGACGCCGTCGAAAGCGTAGGCAAACCCCGCCGTCTGGAAATAGACGGACCCGCAGGCTTCCACGCTCCCGACATTTCGCAGAACGACAGAGGCAAACTCGTGGCGTTCCCCGCGGAAACGCTCCTCGGTTGCACCTGGAATCAGGAAACCGCGTACAACATGGGCAGAGCTCAGGGCGTCATCGGAAGCGCGCTTAACATAAACGGTTGGTACGGCCCCGGACTCAATCTCCACCGTAACCCGTTCAGCGGACGTTATTTCGAGTATTACAGCGAGGATCCGATCGTTATAGGCAAACTTGCCGCCGAAGTCATACGCGGCGCTGCCAATACCGGACTGTACTGCTATATGAAGCACTTCGCGGTCAGCGAAGAAGGCATCAATCCGGAAAACGTTTATACATGGCTAACCGAACAGACGATGCGCGAAATCTATCTCAAGCCTTTCGAGATAGCCGTCAAAGAGGGCGGCGCGAACGGCGTAATGACTTCGTTCAACTGCATAGGCGCGGTATGGGCAGGCGCGTGCGATCCCATGAACAACGACATACTTCGCGGCGAATGGGGCTTCCGCGGTTCGCTCATAACCGACTGGTCGCTCGGCAGACCGTATATGAACGGTATGCAGGGCATACGCGCCGGCAACGACCTTATGATGGACCTCGACGAACCGTTCGACCGCAGCGCTACCACGCTTACCCTTCTTCGCACGGCGTCCAAAAACGCGCTTTACACGTTTGCGAATACGTATGCGCGGGCTAAGGATTATCAGGAAAACGGCGACGCCGACGACAGATACAGCGTCGAGCTCAAAATGGCGGTAACCGAAGCTCCGTTCTTGCCCATACCTGTCGTCATGGTAGTAGGCATCTGGGTGCTTGCGGCTGCGGGTATCGCGGTGTGCGCGATATTCATAATCAAAAAGCCGGAAGAAAAACCCGAGGAATAACAACAGCGAATATATAGCGTAACGCCGTAACCGCGCTTTCCCCCTCATCGGCACGGTCAACGGCGGTTACGTTATATACCGTATATCGCGCGATTGCGGTATTCCGGAAGGCGACCCCGTTATCGGGAATGAAATAAAAAATCGTTGCAGGTCAAGGATATTGACTCGCGACGATTTTTTATATATTTTTTCGATTATTTTTGTCACGCGGACGCGCCGGAACGTGCAACGACCATGCTTATCAAAAGTTAAATTTTTTCCGAAAAAGGCGGAGTATTTTTTGTCGTAAAGCGTTGACATTCGGGGGGGGGTTAGTGATATACTGAAAGTGTATAATTGTTTGTTGCTTCGAGCGGTTGAAAAAGAGCCGCAATATCACGGAGGTATATTATTATGAAAAGGCTTGTGGGAATTTTTGTTTTCCTTACGGCTCTCGTCTGTTCGTGTCTTGCTTTTGCGGCTTGCGGAGAATGCGAACACGGGAATCTGATCCCGACCGTCACGCGCGAGGCAACGTGCGTAGCGGCGGGCGAGCGGACGTATAAGTGTGCCGATTGCGACGAGATCGTCCGTACCGAAGTCATACCCGCGACCGGTATACATACTTATTCGGACAGCGTGACGGAAGCTACGTGCGACGACGGCGGTTATACCACTCATACCTGCACGGTGTGCGATTATTCGTTTACCGATACCGAAACCGCGGCGAAAGGGCACGATTACGTGGACACGACGGTAAACCCCACCGTTTCGAGCGAGGGGTATACGGAGCACAAATGCAACAGATGCGATTATTCGTACCGCGACAACGTAGTGCCTAAATTATCGTCGCATATACATTCGTATACGGCGGCAGTTACCGAAGCAACCTGCCTGAGAACGGGTTTCACCACGTATACCTGTTCGTGCGGAGATTCTTATATCGGCAACGAAACGCCGGTCAAAGACCATGAATATATTGTAGACCATGTCGTCAAAGCGACCTGCCTTACCGCGGGATATACTGTGCACAGGTGCAAATGGTGCGACGACAGTTATAACGACACGCCGGTAGAAGCGCTCGGTCACGACTGGGGGAACGTTCCTTCCTGCGCCGATCACGTATGCCTGCGCTGCGAAGAACACGGCGCGCCCGCTTCGGGTCATAATTACGTCCAGGTGCCTACGCTCGGACGCGATCCGACTTGCGAGGAAGCCGGCTCGATGACTTTCCGTTGCATAGAATGCGGCGACGAGTACGAGCAGGAAGTTCCCGCGACGGGGCACAGCGGTATAGTATATTCGCTCGACCATGAAGAACAAGGCGACGGTTGCACCGTCATAGAACATTATGTCGGCGAGTGCGGACTTTGTCACGAGCCGGTCACGCGTACAGTGACTCGCGAGAAACATAATTACTCCGCGACCATAACAAAAGCGGCTACTTGCTCGAAAGACGGCGAAAAGATGTTCACTTGCTCGGTCTGCGGCGATCATTATACCGAGGCTTATTCGGACGCGAATGCGCATAAGTGGGACGCCGGCGCAGTGAACGGCAACATAACGACTTATACCTGCGAGTATTGCGGCGTGATCAAAACCGCCGTATCCGCCAAGACGGAAACCACGACTACGGTAGATAAAAACGACCTTACGTCGGCGGGCGAGGTGGAACTCAAAGACGCGTCGATCTCGATCAACGATTCGCTCGGCGCGATCGAGAACGCAAACTCTGTCAGAGTTTCCGCCGACGCAAAGAGCGTTGACGAACTCGACATAAATATGACTCCGGCAGACAGGGACAGAATAGGCGACAGCAAGATTTATAATCTTATGATGTACCTTGACGATAATCCCGACCCGACTACCGAGCTCGGCGGTACCGTCACGGTGCGCGTGCCTTATGAACTCGCCGAGGGCGAGGACCCCGACTGCATAGTCGTGTGGTATATAGACGAACTCGGCGGGGTAGTCTTTATAAACGCCAAATATTCGGACGGGTATGCGGTTTTCGAAACTACGCACTTCTCGTATTATACGGTCACGAAATTGACTGCGCAGGAGCGTTGCGACTTCTACGGTCACGTGCTTAAGACCGAACATCACGAAGCGACCTGCACGGCGGACGGATTCGAGTTCTCCGTATGCCTGCGTTGCGGTCAGAAAACAACGACGGACGTCGTTCCCGCGCTCGGTCACGATATGCACGACGTCACGGTAGACCCGACCTGCACCGAGGACGGGCACATAACTTCGACCTGCTCGCGTTGCGATCTCTCGCTTACGATCAAGATTCCTTCGGTCGGTCATAACTGGCAGGCGGGCGCGCACACCGATCCGACCTGTACGGCGGCGGGCAGAACCGTATATACCTGCTCGGATTGCGGCGAGTCGTATACTTATACGATCGCGGCGACGGGGCATAAATATAAGGACAGCCGCGTCGAACCGACTTGCACGCTTCCCGGCGTTTCGCTCGGCGAGTGCACGGAGTGCGGGCATAAAATAAGGTACGGGACGATTCCCGCGACGGGGCATGATTTCACCGAAACCGTATACGCCGCGACCTGCACGACCGGCGGATATACCGTCAAAGAATGCTCGCATTGTCATCAGAGATTCGAGTCCGAGCGCACGGCTACTTTGCCGCATACCTGGGATATATCATCGCCGACCTGCGGACGCGGTCAGGTATGCCTCGTGTGCGGAATGCACGGCGCCGCGGCTACCGGCAATCATGCGTATGAAAACGGAGTCTGCACGGTGTGCGGCACGGGTTGCGAGCACAGCTGGGACGCGGGCGCAGTCACTGCGGCGACGTGTCAGCACGGCGGTTATACGACTTATACCTGCGGCAAGTGCGGCGCGGTCAGAACGGATAACCATACGGGTACGGTAAATCACGTTTACGAGAATATAGCGACGGAAGCCGCTACCTGCACCGAGGGCGCGTATACCGTAAAGCGTTGCAAACATTGCAACAGGCGCGAAACGGTTTATACGAGCGCGCCGCTCGGTCACGATTTCGGCGTCGATAAATGTTCGCGTTGCGACGAACCCAATCCGGACGCGGACGATATATATATGAATATGCTCGGCAGCCTGAACTTTTCGGAGCTCGGCTTCAAGGTCGAGGACGTGCACTTCGAGCTTCGCAATAAAAACGTCGATTCGGGCAAAATCGAGGTACCGGTTTCGGTAGACGTCGACCTTTGCGAGCTTACGTTCGGTTTCGCTTCCGACGGCAAGCTCGTCGGGAAGGGCTACGGGTTCGTAGCCGTGGACGACGGATATTCCGACGCCGTTTACGACGTGAAAGCAGTGATCGGCAGCGACAGACTTTATATTATATACGACGGCTCCGAGGGTAAGCAGTATATCGTCCTCGACGGCAATTTCATGGCTAACTCGCTCGGCATGGAGCTGTTCGGCAACGACTCGATGACGTATGCCGAGCTTTGCGACTGCATAAAGGACTACCGCGATTCGTTTACTGAGCTGCTCGGCGGTTTCGCGGAGCTCAAGTCGGATATGCTCGGGTCCAAACTGACGACGCTTGCGTCGCGGCTGTTCGTTTCCGCGCCCACCGCAGACGGTCTGAAATTCACGGTAGACAAAGACAAACTCGCCGCAGTCAATACCGCGCTTACCACCATGTACGTGAGCGATTTCGTGGACTATTGCCTCGGCGAAGGCACCTACGACGCGATAGTCAAGCTCGGTACCGACGCGCTTAATCTGAAGCTCAAAGAGGCAAAGAGTTTTGTGGACGATCTCGGACTCGATGCGGACGCCGTGATCTCGCTTGCGGAAAAGATATTGACGGCAATGGGCAACGACATAGATATTGACAGAGACATTCTCGGCGATCCGGATATGTCCGAGCTTACCGTGGCGGAAATGCTCGCTCAGGCGTTCGGCGGCGAGGGCTCTGCGGTAGTGAAAGAATTTACCGATATGGCGGAGCGGCTCAGGACTACTATCGCTTACGAGGACGAGGAAGTCAAAGCGTACGTGGACGACATAATCGGATATTTCGACGAAGCTACGTCCATAGTCATCTATACGGATAAAGCGGGCAACATAATTTCGATAAATCTCGGTACGACCAACGCGTCGTTCGATATTTCGCAGAGCGGCAGCTATACCGAATCGGTTTATATAGACGGGGCGCTCAGCGTGTTCTTCGGCGGCACGGATATAGATTTCGGCGGCATTGACGTACAGGCGAGCGTACTCGGGAAAATCGGCGACCTCAGGATAGTGAACGGTACGACGTGCACCGTCAGCCGACCCAACGGCGACGATAAAGAAACGACGGAATATACGTTCATTTCGGACGTGTCCGGCAAAGTGACCAAAGCCGTGCGCGAAAGAATCGGCGCATGGGCGAACGGACGCAGAGAATCGGGAACGTATAAAGGCGTAGACGCTTACTATTACGAATACGAAATCGATACCGACAGAAGCGTTTACGATTTCTCGCACGTCGGAATGATTTCCGTATCCGACGATTGCGGCGACTGGAAGTCGGTTTCTTACACGGTGCTTGCGACCAACGAGTGGACGCGGGGCACGGAGCGCAGATATTATTCCCGCGCGACTAACCGTTTCCTCGGATCCGAAATCGTGCAGTCCGACGAAATGAATACGAACACTTACTATTCTTGGCTGTCCATGTATTACAATCCCGTGACCCGCGAAGTCGAAATAGAAAGCCGGCATAATTACGAGCCCGACGAAACCGGCGGACTCGATCCGGTCGGTTGCACGACGCCGGGCTACAGACTGTACAGATGCACGCATTGCGGCGATACGAGAAAAGAGTATTATACCAACGGACATACGCCCGAGGTTTCCTGGAAGTTTATCGATGAAAAGAACAGGGATTGCCGCGCCGGAGTAGAGCTTACTTATACCTGCAAGACCTGCGGCGAGGTTGTCGATAAGCGCAAGTCGTACTATCACGATATGTTCGAGATAGAGCGCATAGATACTTCGCTTTACGGCGGAACGTGCGGCGGCGAGCTTATAGTCATGAGCTGTCCGTGCGGCGCGGAGCGACATTACGGAATGAGCGAGCACGGCTGCGATATGAATATAAACGATTGGATGCAAAACGACCCGGAGACCGGAAGGGAAATCAGAGTAGTCGAAGGAAAGTGTTCGGTCACTCATCCCGAGCGTTGCCGTTTCGGCTTCAGAGCGGAAACGTATTATACCGCGGATGCGAATTGCAACGGTACGGCGCACGTTTCATTGAGCCTCGGTCTGGACGCAAACGGCGATTATAATCCGCCCGTTACGTCGACTTATCCGTGCGGCAAACGTCATACGATCGAAAGCAATGTCAACGACTATACGACCGACGAGGAGGGTTACCATGTCGACGTCCGCGAGGAATACGAACGGTGCAGGCATTGCGATTATGGATTTACGTATACTGACAAGATTTATTATGCCGACAAAAGCGAAAAGAGCGAGCCGGTAAAGCGGAAGTACGAAAGAGTCCAAAACGATACTTTTTCATCGCTGCGCGAAGAAGAAGAGTATACGTATTATCAGGGCGTGGAGGCGCAGACGCATTATTACAGAGAGGAGGAGTCGCTTGCCGAAAGCAGAAGATGGTATGAATTCACTTACGAATACGATCATGAGAAGTGTATGCGCACTGTGACCGAAACCTATTCGGACGGCGATAAAGGCGAATCGCGCACCGAGGAATTCCATTTTGCGAAATCGATCTCGACGAAAGAACCTACCTGTACTCAGCCCGGCGTAATCGAGAGAAAGTGCGTCGATTGCAGTGTACAATTCGAGTCGAGCGAAATAGCTCCGCGCGGACATGAATGGAGAGTCGTCGAAGACGGCGACGGATACGTCTGCGCGCTTTGCGGACTGCATAGCGAGAAAGGCGTGGACGGCACGGTTATCTTCGAGGATCTGTCGAAAAACACGGATTTCAACGAAAACGGCGGCGACATAGTGATAGGGTATTACAAGCGCGATAACTTCGCTCAGTTCAACGTATCCTTCAGCCTTGTGGTCGGCGGCGAGAATGTGGAAAATACCGTATTTTCTATCGACGTCACAGACGACGGGTATTCGCTCATTCGTTTCGATAAGCCCGAACTGCTGGCGAAGGCAAGCGAGATCGCGACCCGGAACAGCATTACGGGCGATTACGACGTCAGAATGAACTTCGTGCCGATCGGCGGCGATTTCGATTTCGCGATCACGTTTACCGACCTTACGGCTTAAATAATCCACTACGGTAATATTGCCCGGGCGTAATTAAAATATCGTCCGGGCAAAACCGTATATACGGAGCGTTTTTGAAAAAATTTTTCCGAAAACTTATTGCTTTATTTCTCGCGTCTGCGCTCATGCTCGCGCTGTCGGCGTGTTTTGCGTGCGCCGATCCGCCTCCGCCGATTGAACCGCCGCCGGGCAGCGAGGAGGAACCCGAACCGCCCGCGCCGACCGAAGCCGAAATAAAAGCCGGACTTCTCGCAAAACTCGCCGACGCGTTCTGCGGCGATTTTTCGGGCTGCGGCATAACGCTTTCGCTCGATATTGTCGCCGGCGGGCGCTCGCTTACCGTAAAAGATCTTGCGGGCAGGCTGTCGCTTTCGGACGGGGAACTGCTGTTCGAAGGCAATCTCGGACTGAAAGCCGTAAGCGGCGAAAATGAGTTCGCTCACGACGGCGACGCGATTTTCAAGCTGTCCGAAAGCGGCGCGGAAGCGTTGTTCCGCAACGAAAACACCGGGTTGATGGAACACGACGAAGATCTCGATTTCTATCTGTTCGATGCGTACAAAACCGAGATTTCCGAAGCGGCGGGCAGGATAACGCGCTTCTTGAGCGGCGACGTGCTCGCGGCTTTCGAGCTTATCCTTGGACGGGAGATCGGGAGCGCGCGTATCGGCGGCAGCGGACTGATCGACGCGGTTTCGTTCATTCTCGACTATGCGGGCTCGGACGCGGATATTTCGGGCGGCGCGACGCTCGATCGAACGGACGACGGGTATGCGCTCGGAATCTTCGACGGGGACTATGCGGATAAATTCGACGAATTCAAGGCGTATATCGCGGAAGCGTCGGGTAAAACGCTCGGGGCGCTCGCCGCGGAAGCCGGCGTGGATTTTACGGGATTGCTCGACCGCGCGACGAAAACTTTTTCGGGCAAAATGACGGTATCCGACGCGCTCGGCATAATCGACGGACGGTTTTCGGATCTCGGGCTCGGCTCCGACGTTCTTGTGCCCATAATCGAAAAAATAACCGGAACCGAAGGCGTAATAAACGAATATCGCGGGCGCACGTTAAACGAATACGTCGAACGCGTCACGCGTATGAAACACGATTACGATTCGCTTGTGATAGAGCTTAAAGAAAAACTGAACGCAAAGCTCGCCGAAACCCCGTCGCAGGCGACGGAAGGCGAATGGGACGGTTTCGCGTCCGCCGTAGCCGCAATTGTCTGCGATCGCGCCGCTATAAAACTGAACGCCGGATTCGACGGAACGGCTTTGTCGGAAGTGTATTTTTCGTGCGACGTAAAGGCGTCTGATACCGACGTAAATTTTGCGGTGAAAGCCGACGTCGCGCTTGTGTTGTAAATAATCGCAGCGTTTTACCGTCGGGTTTTCCGCCCTTATCGTTTATTAAGTTAAGCCGCGGCGGGATAATTCGTCAAAAGTTTCGTCCGCGCGCGTTTCAGGCGTCACCGCAGCGCGAATTTGACCCCCGAAATCACTTGACTTTCCATCGGGGTTTTTATTATAATGAATCGGTAACAATACGCCCAACGATATGGCAAATCAAATATAAAGGAAGTTGATATAATGAAAAGAACTTACCAGCCCAAGAAAAGAGCTCAGAGAAAGGTTCACGGTTTCCGTGCGAGAATGAAGACGAGCGCAGGAAGAAGAGTGCTTAAACGCCGTCGCGACAAAGGCAGAAAGAATCTTACGCCGAAGCCGCTCGGACAGCACTGAGTTTCATGCTGTCAAGGGACTCGCGTCTGAGGGCGCGCGGCAGTTTCGCGTACGTTCGGGCGCACGGCTCGAAGTGCGGCGACGGCATGATTACGTTCGTCGCCGTGAAAGGCAACTGCAAGCGTATCGGGTTCATCGTGTCGAATAAGATCGGCAAGGCGGTAAAGCGCAATCTCGTCAAACGCCGTATGCGCGGCGCGGCGGCGGAATTGCTCCCGGCTCTTGTCGGCGGGCAGATGATATTCGTCGCTCGTCCGGGCATTACCGGACTGACTTACGCCGAAATAAAGTCGCGCATGGCGCGGCTGGCGGCAAAAGCGGGGTTCCTCAAAAGCGTATGATACTCAGAAGGAAAAGAAAACTTACGCCGCTCGGAGCGATTGTGAAAATCGTCACTCTGAGGTGGCTGTTTCAGGGTTTGATCCGCTTATACAAGCTCACGTTATCCAGAGCGATAGGCAAGTCGTGTATTTATTATCCGACTTGCTCGAGCTATATGTATCAGGCGATCGAGGATTGGGGCACGATAATCGGCATAGCGATGGGACTTGCGCGTATAGCGCGTTGCAATCCGTTCGCGTGCGGCGGATTCGATCCCGTGCCTTTCAATCCAAAAGGAGAAACCAAATGGCTGTATTAAGCGGCATAACGGGACTGACCGGAGCAATCGAACCTTTCATGGATTTTCCGTGGGCGCTTATCCTTAACGGTGGTATGGCGGGCATAGGTTTTTACGCGCTCAGAATTATCCTGCTCACCGTCTGCCTTAAAATTATTTTGTTCCCGCTCGATCTGTTTCAGCGGTACAAGATGCGTAAAAATCAGCTTGTTACCATGCGTATCAAGCCGCAACTCGAAAAGCTCGAGAAAGCGTACGGAAGCAATCCGAAAGTTTTGCAGCAAAAACAGGCGGAGCTTAACAAGCGCGAAGGTATGAGCTATCTTTCGAGCTGTCTGCCCATGATCGTGACTATGGTCGTGTTCATTTGGCTCTGGACGGCGCTGCAGACTACGGCGCAGTACAAGCAGTTCGATAATTATCTCGGCATTTACGACGTTTACGAGTCGGCGTATACCACCGCGGTCGGAAGCGAATATTACGACGCGGATTCGGACGGCATAAAAGGCGCTTACGCCGAAGCATTCCGCGTCCGGTACAAAGACGCGTTCGGCGAAACTTACGCCGAGGAAGGCGACGTTCGCGCCGCCAAAGACGCCGCTTACGCTATTGCAAACGACGTCGACTGTCCCGAAAAAGGGACGGCGTATTATGCGCTGTATACCGAAAACTATTCCAAATGGTTCGCGGAGAGTTTTGAAGATATGTCGGGCGTTTACGACACTGCGCGCGCAATCGAGCTTGCCGCGGAAGCGGGTAAGAATTCCGCCGTTTCGGTATCTTTGCAGTATTGCAAGACGGTGGCGCAGAACGACGTTTACGATTATTATTTCAACGAAGGCGCATACGAGGGCAAAGGGTACGCCCGCGATTCTTTCCTTTGGATCAAGGATATCTGGCAACCCGATACTCCGTGGGCGAATTCGCTCGCTCCCACGCAGTCCGCGTTCCTGACTGCAATAGGTTCTTACGGCACCGATCCGGCGCGTTCGGGTATGGCGGAAGCCGATCTCGAAAAAACAGTGGGCGCGTATTCGACGGTCATGGCGCGCGTAATAGACGAGGGCGAATACGGCGTGAACGGATTACTTATACTGCCCGTGCTTGCCGTGCTTCTCAACGTGCTCATGCAGATAATAACGCGCCGTCAGCAGAAAAAGAGCGGTCAGGATATGGCGGCGGGACAGAATGCCGGCTGTATGAAAGCCATGGTGTTCGTTATGCCGGTCATAATGGGCTTCTTTGCGATTCAGTATTGCGCGGCGTTCACGCTGTATATGGTTACGAACTCTGCGATGAGTCTGATTCTGAATATAATCAGCACTCAGATC
>CANDJX010000045.1 GCA_947385185.1 uncultured Clostridia bacterium | reverse complement strand
AGGGGCTCATAACGCCCGAGCGTATCGCATACCTTGCGGAACGCTATGCCGAGTTCTTCTGAAAACAATTCCGAACGGCAAAATACATAATTCTTAATCGCCGGATTTTATAATTACATAAACTCATACATGAAACGGTTTCCCCGTGAAAGGGGAAGCCGTTTTTTTGCATTTCGGAAGATAAAACGTACTCTTTATCCTGTGCACTATGTCGTCCGTATCGCGTTTGATACATTTTGTCATAACAATCTTGTACGCTTACCGCCGCCGTGTTATCATAAAACGGTCGAATAAATAAAGGAGGGAAATCATGTTTGATTTCAAAAAACTGAAAGATAAGAAAAACTTGATCGGCTTCATAGTTTCGGCTGTCGTCGCGGTTCTGATTCTCGTCGCTTTCATCTCGATGGCGACTCACCGCACGTATTTCCGCATGACGATCGGCGCCGATTTCGTAATCAGATATTTATTGCTGTACGTATGCGTGGCGGGGTATCTTGCGTCGGTGATTTCGATCGGACTGCTGTCAGTGACGAATCTTTCACCCGAGAAAACATTAAGCAGATCGTTTTTATTCTGCCTGATAACCGAAGTCGTTATTATTCCGGTGACCGTGCTCGGGCTTATAGGCAATGCGGAATATCAGAATTCCATGGAGCTTATGGAAGACGTGCTTTACGTATTCGTTCATCTCATAATAGCCGTGCTCTGCTTCTTCGGATATGCTTTCAAGGGCAATCGCAAAAAGACGTTCATCGTCGCAATAATAGCCTGCTCGTGCGCGCTGCTCTGCAGTATAGTCGATCTTGCTTTCATAGGTCCGAACACGACGATCCGGACTTACGATTTCATGTTCGTGATGAGCACGCTGTCCACCTGTCTGCCTTACGCGGCGATTATAACCGAGTCGAGATTATTCCTTACGGATAGTCCGGCGGATAACGATGACCCGGAAATATCGACTCAGTCGTAATTTCAATATTATAAAAGGAGAGAAAATCTATGAAACAACAAAGCAAGACGATCGGAATCGTCGGTATTGCGATCATGGTGTTGTTGCTCGCGCTGTTTATTGCGTTGACGACACTGAGCGTAACCGCGAATTCGTTCATAACGATGTGGTGGTCGAGCTTCTCCGAAACGGGTAACTCCGTCCTCGATGATGACTTTACTTGGGACACCGCCGTCGCGAACACCAGAGACGTTTCTGTCAGAACGATGGAGGAGGGCGCGGTTTTGCTCCGCAACAAGAATAATACTCTGCCTCTTGCGAAGAACAGCAAAGTAAACCTGTTCGGTTATTATTCCGTCAATTCCGTGCTGGGGTCGGGCGGTTCGTCCACCGTCGGCAGCGCGGGCAAGATCATTTTTACCGAGAACGGTATTGTGAATATCGCGCTCAACCTTGCCAAAGAAAAGGCGGAACGCAGCGGCATAAACACGGATATACGCGCTGCCGTCCCGCGCGAACTGAAAATATCCGACGTGGAGCTCACGAGCCTGCTTACCAATCTGTCGGACAACGCGATCGAAGGGTGCTTGCGCGTCGCGCCCGAAAAGCGTATGCTCGAGATAGTCGCGACTTACACGAACGGATACCTTCCCGTTCGCACCGTAAATTCGGTCGATCCCGATACGGTGCACATGGGAAAAGACGGATTTGTTACGGCGAAAGAGGACAAGGAAAAGCACGGTATAGGTACGCGCATAATCAAAAAAATAGCGGAGGGACATTCGGGTTGCGTCAGGTACGAAGTCAAAGACGGCAAGTTCGTCGCCGACGTGATGCTGAAATGCGACCGCGCTTAAAGACGTAAAAACAGGGAGATGGTGGAAATGGAGAAAACGTGCAGCGTCGCGGTATGCGACGACGAAAAAATAGCGGTCGACGTCATAACGTCCGCGGTGACGAGCATATTCGGCAATCGCGCTACGGTGGAAAAATTCTACGATACGGCGAGTCTTTTCGAGCGAATGAAAAGCAAGATATTCGATCTGCTTTTGCTCGATATCGAAATGCCTTACGGCAAAAATTCGTGGGGGGGGGGTCGCATTCGCCAAAGAAATCAGGCGAAATCACGTGGCGGTGGACATAATTTTCGTGTCGAACAGGACGGATCGCGTGTTCGACACTTTCGAATGCAATCCGTTCGCGTTCGTCAGAAAGTCCAATCTGATGCCGGACATCAAGCGCGCGCTCCAGAGATATATCGCCGAAAAAGAGCGGTTTGCCGACCGCCCGGACACGCTTTTACTGAAAAAACGCAACGGCATAGGCGTATACGATCCCGAAAAGATCATGTACTTCGAGGGGATGCAGAACGTCCAGCGCGTCTATATGGCGGATTCGGACGATTACGACGAAATATACAGCTCCATTTCCGCATTGTGCGAAACGCTGTCCGATCGCGGGTTTTTCTGTCCGCACCGAAGTTTCGTCGTAAATTTCGGATACGTCGCCGAAATACAGACGGGTAAAGTCATCATGAAAAACGGCTTCGAGATTCCGATCCGCCGCGGATTTACGAAGGACGTCCGCGTCGCGTTCATGAATTATCTGCAAAGCAGAAATATACTTATAAACGGAAGTTGAACCGAAACCGTTTTTTACTTGACTTATTTCCGTTTACGACATATAATAATACCGTGAACGATGACGTAAAAGTATTGATACTCCGCGTTAGCCGCGGCGAAGGCAAGCCTACGGCGGATACGGACCTTTTCGGTCGCACTCTCGAGCAGTGGGTGTCTTGCGCCATGCGCGGAATGGAAACCGAGAGCGTGCCGTACAACGAGGGCGACGATCTGCTTCCGGTCGTCGTGACTCATCTCGACGCCGTGCGTCCGATCACAGTCGTTTTATACTCGGATACGCCGCTCATCACTTATGCCGCGGTCAACGAGGCGTTGGCGAAATTCCGTCACGAGAGCATGAACGTCATGCGTATGCCGCGCGGATGGATAATCCGCACCGACTATGCGCGCACGACGGATAAGATATATACCGACAGAGTGTACACGCCCGGCGACGACGATTTCGTCACGGTCGTTAACTATAATCAGCTTGCGTACGCGGCGGAAATTCTCCGTTCGCGCATCGTATATTTTTTCATGGAGCGCGGGGTCGAAATAGTCGATCCCAATTCTACGTTTATCGGTGCGAACGTCGTCATCGAATCGGGCGCGAAAATCCACCCGTTCTGCACGCTTAAGGGCAAGACCATTATCCGCGGCGGCGCGACGATAGGCGAGCATTGCGTGATCGAATCGTCCATCGTCGAATCGGGCGCGGTAGTCAGGAGCAGTACTCTCACCGGCGCGCTCGTGTATAAGAACGCAACCGTAGGACCGTACGCGCATCTCCGCACGGGTTCGGTCATCGAGTCGGGCGCAAGGA
The DNA here is from genome assembly GCA_947385185.1 of uncultured Clostridia bacterium. Classification (GTDB taxonomy): domain Bacteria; phylum Bacillota; class Clostridia; order Christensenellales; family Pumilibacteraceae; genus Protoclostridium. Next base: position 8,111 of record CANDJX010000045.1, on the reverse strand, counting down.
TAGGCGATTACGTCGAGATTAAAAACAGCCGTATCGGGTCGGGCAGCAAGGTGAGTCATCTCGCATACGTCGGCGATGCGGAAATCGGCAACAACTGCAATATCGGCGCGGGCGTAGTGTTTGCCAATTACGACGGCAGGGACAAACGCAGGACGCGCCTGGGCAATAAAGTGTTCGTGGGGAGCAATTCCACGCTCGTAGCTCCGCTCGAAATCGGCGACTGCGCGTTCATCGCAGCAGGCTCGGTCATAACGTCCGACGTACCCGCCCGCGCGCTCGCGATCTGCCGCGGCGTTCAGACGGTAAAAGAGAACTGGAGCAAGAACGCCTACGCCGGCGATGAGGAAAAATAACTTTTTATTAAAGGACCTAAGATAAATAATGAACGTACACGGCAACCAGATCAAACTGTTCGCGGGGACTGCGTGTCCCAAACTCGCAAAAGAAATTTCCGACTGCCTCGGGCTTCCGCTCGGCGCGCTCGAAGTAGGTAAATTCTCGGACGGCGAGTGTTCCGTACACGTAAGCGAAACCGTACGCGGAAGCGACGCGTATGTGATCCAGTCTACTTCGTACCCCGTAAACGACAACCTCATGGAACTGCTCGTCATGATCGACGCGCTCAAGCGCGCCAGCGCCGGCAGAATCACCGCGGTCATCCCTTATTTCGGGTATGCGCGTCAGGACAGAAAAGCCCGCCCCCGCGATCCCATTACGGCAAAGCTCGTCGCGAACATGATCACGACGGCAGGCGCGGACAGGCTTCTTACCATGGATCTCCACGCGAACCAGATACAGGGATTTTTCGACATTCCCGTCGATCATCTCATCGGCATACCCATTCTCGGCAATGCGATAAGAAAACAGCAATTTTTCAAGGAAGCCATGGAACGCGACGAACTCATCACCGTTTCGCCCGACGTCGGCAGCGTTGCGCGCGCGAGAAGAATGGGCGAAAAGCTCGGCACTCCGCTCGCCATAGTGGACAAGCGCCGTCCTAAAGCGAACGTCATGGAAGTCATGAACATCGTCGGCGACGTCAGAGGCAAGGTTTGTCTTATCGTGGACGACATGATCGACACCGCGGGCACGATCACGCAGGGCGCGAAAGCGCTCGTCGAAGTGGGCGGAGCGAAAAAGGTTTACGCCTGCTGTACTCACGGCGTGCTGTCCGGTCCGGCTTGCGAACGTCTTGAAAATTCGTATATCGAAAAACTGTTCATGCTCAACACGATCGAACAGCCCGAGTCGTTCAAGCTCTCCAAGCTCGTACCGCTTTCCGTCGCGCCCATATTCGCGAAGGGTATAGAAAGCGTATTCAGCGATTCTCCCATAAGCACGATATACGATTGAAATTTATAACCGCAGTCATCTCTCAATCACGATGAGAGACAGTGTTTTCATCGTGATACTCCTTTGTGATCCGTCCGTTCCGTATGGTCCGGACGGATTTTTTATGTATATAAGCCGTTTTTGGCACACTTGGTAGTTTGCCGCTTGGCTCTTTTACTTGCATTTTGCCCGTCGTTAAATTATAATGGACTCAAGTCCGAGCATAGGAGGGGAACGCGATGCCCGTGGAATTGATCTACCTGATTGTTTTGGTCGCGCTTATTATATTTATAATAACCGTGCCGAAACGACCGGTTTACGAAGCGACTTTTGTCGCGTTCGTGATCATTCTTTTTATTACGTGGCGTTGGGACAAACTCGGGGCTTGCCTTGCCGCGTCCTTTTCTCAGACTATATTGTATACGATTCTCGCGTTTATGGCGTTTTCCGTAGTTATGAAAGAAACGAAAGTAATGGACAGTTGCGTCGCGCTCATAACTTCGGTCTGCGGTCGGTTCAAAGGCGGCGCGGCTTATGCCGATATTGTCGCGAATACGTTTCTCGGCGCGCTTTCGGGCGGCGGACCGCAGAATATCCCGGTAGTCGGGTCGATGACTCTTCCTTCGATGAAGAAGTCCGGCGTTCCAGACGCTCTTGCGGTAAACGTATCGGCTTTCGACAGTCTTATGGGAAATTTTATCCCGCCGTCGCCTACTTATGCGGCGGCTTTCGGCATTTACGCCGGTTTTTGCGCGGCGAGCGGAACCACGGCTTCGTCCGCCGAAATGTGGGGCGTAATGTGGATAATAGCGGCGGTAATGATCGCGTTCAGAGTCGCGACGGTTTTCGTTTCGTGCAAAATACATCGCGTAGCCGTCGTCCCGAAAGAGGAGCTTCCGAGGTTCCGCGACGCGCTTAAAAGCGGTTGGAAGGCGTTGTTTCTGCCTATAATTATAGCCTTGCCGTTTCTGCTCGATCTGCTTTGCTTCGGGTTCGTCGCGGACAGGATAGGCGCGGAAGCCGCGGGAATGGTATCGAAAAGCATACTTCTGATCATACCCGGCTTTGCGGCTATATGTTCGCTTTTTCTCGGGAGCACGCGTCCGAAGCCGACCGAGCTTGCCCGCGCGTTTTCCGAGAACGTCAACGGCATAGTAATGATAGTCGCCATGGTGCTTTTTTCCATGATGATCGGGAATATAATTTCCGTCGGAGAGATCGGCTCGTTCTTAAGCGGGCTCGATCTTCCGCTCGCGCTTATCGCGCTTATCGTGCCGATCCTGACTACGGTCATGAGCATGATAATCTCGTCGGTGGCGATCACGGTATTTTTCGGTAATATGATCCTTGCGGTGCTCGTCGCCGCGGGGGCGAATCCGCTGCTCGTCGCCGCTATGTTGCCGCTGATCTGCGGCGGGCTGTCGGGAACGATCCCGCCGTCCGCGCCCTGTCTGTTTATAGGCGCGAACATTCTGAAATGCGATTTCGACGGCGTAAGCGGCATCGCCGTGCGTTGGTCGGTCGAACAATTCGTTTTTGTGGAATTACTGTTTACGGCGGTTTGCCTGATTTCGAGCGTCTTATGAAAAACATCGTCGAATTCATAAAAAAAGCGCTCGGGTGGTCGGTGCTTATAATGCTGTTTATCGGCGGCATAGCCGCGGTAGTCTACGTCGTCGCCATAATAATAGGCGGCGAGATCGGCGCGGGTATAGTATCGTTTATGTACAACGTGTTTTTCGTGTGGCTGACTTATATAGTATGCGCGTCGACTCTCATCGGTCTGATCCGCGTGTATATCGCCAAAGAACATGATTTCGTTTTGAAAAAAACGTCGGGCGCCGCGCGCAAAGAAACGCCGCCGACGGACGAAGAAAATGCGGACGCACAGGGCGAAGAAAATACGCCGCATGAAAATAAGGAAGATCGAAATGAGCGGAGAAAATAAAAAAGTCGGGCGCGGCAGAGCGCTCAGGATATTGAACGTAGCATTGATCGTACTCGTAGCCGTGCTTTTGGCGTTCGTACTGATCAGGATATTTTTCGTCACGACGGTAAGCGTAAACCAGACTTCGATGTCGCCGACGTACGCGGACGGCGAAACGGTGTTTGTGGGCAGACTGGGGAGCGTGGAGCGCGGCGCGGTCGTCGTATATTTCGATAGCGACGTCGCGACGCCGAGACTGGCGTCCGCGTTCGGTTGGTTCGCGGGCGACGCGAAATTGCTCATAAAACGCGCGGTCGCCGTCGCGGGCGACAGAATATGGCTCGAGCGCACGGACGGCGGGTATAAACTTATCATAAGTTACGGCGAGGGCGAGGAAGCCCGGATTACCGAGGAAGAATATACGCATGACGGCGCGGCGGTCGCGCTCGATCCCATAACGTTCGACCCCGATACGGCGGGAGTATTAAAGCGCGCGACGAGATGGGATCCGTATATAGTAAGCGAGGGCTGCGCTTTCATGATGGGAGATAACCGCAGCGTGTCGGTGGATTCGAGAATTACCGGCGACGTACCGCTTTCCCGCGTGATCGGAGTCGTGATGTAAACGAAAAAGCAAATAATGCCTGATGGGTTGCAGGCGGAAAGGGTGGCAAAAGTAAAACAGCGAAAAAAGGAGGGGTACAGAATGTATAAAGTCTGTATAATCGACAGTGAAGAAACCGTGCTCGACCTGCTTGAAGAACTGCTTGAACAATATAAGAACGCACGACGCATCGAAATGACGGTGCACCGGTTCGGGAATGTGAACTCGTACCTTGCCGCGTCCGACGACAGCAATATAATATTGCTCGGTCTCGGAGGAATGAATGAAATGCCTATGGCAAAAAAACTGCACGAAGCGCGTCCGGACGCTTCGGTGATCCTGATGTCCGAGTCCGGGCGTGTTGCGATCTACGGTTACAGGATAGACGCGCTGGGGTTTGTCCCGAAGCCGATTGACAAGAATCTTCTTGCGGCATCTTTGGACAAGGCGGTTCGGAAGGCGGAAATTCCACGGGGGGGGGTAGATATTCAACTGAAAACCGTCGGCGGGCGCAGACGGTTGAACGTGCGGGACATCTCGTATATAGAGGTTCGCCGTCACTATCTTTTTTATCACGTCAGCGAAGACGGGGGCGAAGGGGAGAGCGTGTATCAGGCGCGCGGCGTAATGCAGGACGTCGAGAAACAGCTTTCGGGATATAACTTTATCAGAAGCAGTATAAGTTATCTCGTCAATCTCGGTCACGTCAGGTGCGTGGAAGGCAGCGACGTTTATCTCCGTCATTCGGTCGTTCCGGTCAGTCGGAACTATAAAAAATCGTTTATAGAAGCGCTCGAGAGCTTCCGTAAAAGATAATTATAAAAAACGTAGGAGAAAAGAAAATAAAAAAATAAAGGAAAAGAAAATCGTAAATAATCGAAAATCGCAAAAAAGACGATAGATCCGATCTCATATAAAAGCCGACGGCGCATGGTAAATCCACCGTCGGTTTTTCGTATTTTATGTCGGCAGAATAGTGATAACCATGTCATGATCGTACCGAAATTACCAAGTGTGCCGATTTACTTTCCCACCGTGCCAAGGGTATTGACGGGGAATAAAAGCACTGATATACTGAGCCAAGAGGAAAGAATGTGCACGTATTGGAGAGGGGCGTGGCGATTGTTTTTCGTGTGGTCATACCCTGTCGGACGAGCCTGTTCTCGTCCGACGTTTTCTTTTGTCGGCGGATTCCTCCGGTATTCAGGGATAAAACGGGCGTAAAGCCCGGATTATTAAAAACTATTTGGAGGTAAGAAAATGAATTCAACCGAGTTCAAACACATCGGCAAGCGTATAGGCGCGAAGATTTTGATGGCAATTATTTGCATCGCGCTCATATGCTCGTCGATATCGGCATTCGCGATGACTGCAATCGACGACGCCGACAAATTGGGCCATGGTAATAACGGCGACGGAAAATACTATTCGTCGTTCACAAGCAACGAAGAATTGTCTGCGGTTACCAAAGCGACCAATATAGAGTTAGCCAGCGAAGGCGCCATTCTTCTTAAGAACGGCGGCGGAGAAGACGGCAGTCAGGATAAATTACCGTATAAGGATATCAAAAACATAAGCCTTTTCGGTATCAACTCCGACGCTTACGGCTATGGCGGTACGGGTTCCGGATCCGGACAGCTCGCCGAGGGCGGAGATATTTACTCTTCGTTCGAAAATGCGGGCATTGCGATCAACCCCAGTCTTAAGGCGTTGTATAAGAAGCATTCGGGCGGCTCGCTCAGTATGGTTGCAACGTATACCACTCCTACATACGAAGACAAAGAGCTTCCGATGAGCTATTACACTCCCGCGCTTCAGGCGACTTATGACAGATACAGCGACGCTGCGTTCATCGTCATATCCCGTCTGGGCGGCGAAGGAACCGACCTTGCACGTAAAAACGTAGAGAACCGTGTGAAGGAAGAGAACGGCGAACTCGTTGCGGACAAAGACGAGCACTATCTCGAGCTTTCGTACAACGAGAGACAGCTTATCAAGCATGTCGAGGATAACTTCGGCAAAGTCGTCATCCTCTTCAACTCGGGCAATATCATCGAGTTCGGCGATCTCGAGAAGGATCCGGAGATCGACGCTATCGTCCATGTCGGACAGACGGGCGACTTCGGTTTCGACGGTATTCTCAAGGTCATAAAGGGTGAAGTCAGCCCTTCGGGCAGAACGGTTGACATCTATCCGAGCGACTTTACCGTAGACCCGACGTATCAGAACTTCGGCGACGGTTCGCAGACGAAACCGCTCACCGCTCAGGGCGGCACGCAGGCCAACTATGCCTATAGTTGGAAGGAAACCGTGGAAGCGAAGGCGACCAGCGGCGGAACCAATATGGTCGAATACGAAGAAGGTATCTATCTCGGATATAAGTATTACGAAACCATGCACGCAGAAATCGCGGCAGGTAACGTAGATCCCACCACGGCCGCTGCGAAAGCAGTTCTCGAAAGCAAGCGCGAAGATTCCGTGGCAAAAGACTATGCCGGAGCCGACGCAGCCACAAAAGCCAACGACTGGTACGGAAAGAACGTCGTATATCCTTTCGGTTACGGACTTTCGTACACGGACTTCACCTGGTCCGAATTCAGCGTGGATAAAGGAACCAGAGACGTTTCGAAAGACACCGAGTTCACCGCTACCGTCAAAGTTGCCAACAACGGCAAAGTAGCAGGCAAGGACGTTGTCGAGATCTATATGGAAGCGCCTTATACCAAACCCGCGGAAGGCAAAAAGAGCATCGAGAAATCGAAGGTTTCGCTTGTGGGCTTCGCAAAGACTCCGCTTATCAAACCGAGCGAAAGCGCAACCGTTACGATCAAATTCGACGCTTACGACATCGCTTCGTACGACTACAGCGACGCGAACGAAAACAATTTCGCAGGATACGAGATCGAAAGCGGCGACTACAAGTTCTATGCAAGAAAAGACTCGCATACGGACGGCGTGAATACCCCCGTAACGATAAATGTCGCTACCGGCATTCAGCTTGATAAGTCGCAGGCAACCGGAGTAGAAGTAAAGAACGTATTTATCGATTCTCCCGACGATAAGGCTGTTTACAATTTCACTTCCATCAGCCCGACGATGACCATCATGTCGAGATCGAACATGATCGGTACGTTCCCGAAAGCGCCGACGGACGAAGAACTTACGCTTAAGGGCTACGGCGACGGATTAGAGATAAATCCTCTCGCAACCGGCAAGGATTATCATATTACTCGGAAAGAAATGCACGATAAGATCGTCTTCGGTTTCATCCTCGGTCGCGACGATGATACGCATGAACTTTGGAACAACTCCGACGTAGTCGTTCCCGATACCTGGACTCAGGCTGCAAACGAGAAAGCTGCCGTTACCATCCGCCTTGCGGAGATGATGGGCATCGATCCGTACAGCACTTCTACCGTAACGAGCGATAACACTGCTCTTAACGGCAAGACCGGAATCAAGGCTTGGGAAGCGTTCATGAACCAGCTTACGTATGAGGAACTCAAACTCCTCAACTCGACCGGATTCTTCAAGACCGCCGAAATCGAGCGTGTCGGTAAAGAAGAAGGTTGCGACCCCGACGGTCCTTGCTGCATAGGCGGTCAGACCAAAGACGGTTACATCTCCGCAAGAGGTCCTTCGGGCACCCGTTACTGGTGCGCGGCTCAGATGCAGGCGGCTACTTGGAACCTTGAGTTCCTCCACAATCTCGGCGTACTTATCGGCGAAGAGGGTATGTGGAACGGCTATAACGGCTGGTACGCTCCTTCGATGAACACCCATCGTTCTCCGTTCTCGGGAAGAAACTTCGAGTACTATTCTCAGGACGGCGTACACGGCGGACTTGTTGCCGGCGCAGTCATCTCGGGCGTATCGTCCAGAGGTATCTATCCTTACATCAAGCACTTCGCGCTTAACGATCAGGAAACTTCGAGAAACAACATCGCTACTTGGGCAGACGAGCAGACTATCCGTGAGAATATCCTTCGTCCTTACCAGTACGCTGTAGTTCAGGGCGGCGCATCCGCAGTCATGACCGGTTTCAACCGTATCGGCGTTGTGGCTTGCTCCGAAAACTACCCTCTGCTTACTCAGATCCTTCGTAAAGAATGGGGATTCAAGGGCAGCGTCGTAACCGACTATCAGGTAGGTACGGTAGGCAACACGCTCAACAACCTCGAGATCATGACCCGTTCGGGTAACAACATTCCTCTCGGCGACCGTGCGGCAAACGCTCGCGGCGGCGGA
>CANDJX010000044.1 GCA_947385185.1 uncultured Clostridia bacterium | reverse complement strand
CCGATAAGCGTCGCAATAGTTCGTCAGCCGTCGTGCCGCCCTCGGTCATGTAGGTGGGTCTACACTCCCGTCGGTCGGCGCTCGGACTTCCTGCTTTTGCTCGCTTCTTGAAAGAATCGGTCATTATACATAGTAAGCTCTTTCCGGGCTTATGCTCGCGTCTTGCCTTAAGTCGGTTCTTAAAAGCGCAAGACACTGCGGACGTTTATTTATCTTGTATCCAATTATGAATTTCTCGTATAAAATCATTCACGAATGTAAGCAAAGCGGCGCGCGGGTCGGCGAACTTACAACGCCGCACGGCAAAATTTTGACGCCGGTTTTTATGCCGGTCGGTACTCGCGCTACCGTAAAGTCTTTGTCGCCCGAAGACGTTGAGCGTTCCGGAGCGCAGATTTTGCTTGCAAACACTTATCATCTTCATCTCAGACCGGGCGAAGATATTATCGAAAAAGCGGGCGGATTGCATAAATTCATGGCGTGGAACAAACCGATACTTACGGACAGCGGCGGTTTTCAGGTCTTTTCGCTATCCAAACTTCGCAAGATCACGGCGGACGGGGTGGATTTCAATTCGCACATTGACGGCGCAAAAATGCACATTTCGCCCGAAATCGCCATAGATATAGAAAACGCGCTCGGCGCGGATATTATAATGGCTTTCGACGTTTGTTCCGTTGCGGGCGTAGGAAAGCAGGAAGCGGAAGAAGCGATGACCGTTACGGCAAATTGGCTCGAACGGTGTTATAAACATCATAAGAAAGACACGCAGATGCTTTTCCCCATAATCCAGGGCAATATGTTCGACGATCTCAGACTGAAGTCGCTTGAGATTTCCAAAGAATATGCTAAGTGCGGAATAGCGATAGGCGGGTTGTCCGTAGGCGAAGACAAGGACGTTATGTATCATATTCTCGACGTATTAAAACCGCGCCTTCCCGAAAATATGCCTCATTATCTTATGGGTGTAGGGAGTCCCGATTGTCTGGTGGAAGGCGTGTTGCGCGGCGTAGATATGTTCGATTGCGTATTGCCTACGCGGACGGCAAGAAACGGAACCGCATACACTTCGGGCGGAAAGATAAATATAAGGAATGCAAAATATATCGAGGATTTTTCCGCGCTCGACGACAATTGCGGATGTTATGCCTGCAAAAATTTTTCGAAGTCGTATTTGCGTCATCTTATACAGTCGGATGAAATTCTCGGCGGAAGAATGTTGTCGTTGCATAATATTACGTACCTTGCCGATCTGATGTCGCGGATACGGAGCGCGATCATGAACGACAGCTATCTGGATTTCGTAAACGATTTCAGAAAAAGCGAAGAATATACGTCTTAAATCGGAGTTGATATGATATATCTCGATAATGCCGCGACTACCGCGGCTTGCGATTCCGCAATATCGGCGCTCGGTAAGTACGCCGGAGAAGCGTTCTTCAATCCGTCCGCGGGGTATGCGCCGGCGCTCGAAGTCCGTAGCGCGCTCGATAAAGCCGCGGAAGAATTCGCCGACTTGCTCGGCGCGGAAAAAAGCGAAATAATTTTCACTTCGTGTGCAACCGAAAGCAATAATTACGCGTTCGAATGCGGCATAAAGAACAAAAAAGGAAACGTCGTCGTTTCGGCGGGCGAGCACGCTTCGGTCTATGAAAGCGCCATGCGACTCAAAAGTCGCGGCGTGGATGTACGTTTCGCTCCGCTGTCCGAAAAAGGCAACGTGACTGAAGAAGGTCTGAAAACCGTCGTGGATAAAAATACCGCGTTCGTTTCGTTGATTCACGTGTCGAATGAAACGGGCGTAATAAACGATATTTCTTCGCTGTCCCGTGTCGTCAGAAGCATTGCGCCGGGGGCGGTAGTTCATTCGGACGGCGTGCAGGCTTTTTGCAAAACAGACGTTCGCGTACATGAACTCGGCGTCGACCTGTACAGCGTAAGCGCGCACAAAGTCGGAGGGCTTAAGGGCGTCGGCGCATTGTACGCACGACGCGGATTCAATATGAAGCCTTTTATCGTTGGCGGCGGACAGCAGAACGGCAGAAGATCGGGCACGGAAAACGTCGGCGGAATAATCGGTTTCGTCCTCGCCGCAAAGGAGTACAAAAACCGCGCAGAAACGTTCGATCCGCATAAGTTACGTAATATTTTCATAGAAAAGTTTTCGGATATTCCGTGGATAAAAATAAACGGTACGGCGGAAAACTCGGGCTATATACTTTCGGTATCGTTCGAAAACCTGCGCGGCGAAATAATCGCGCATATGGCGGAAGAACGCGGCGTGTTGATCGGGCTCGGTTCGGCGTGCTCCACACACGTTAAAGCCAATCGCGTGCTCGAATCGATGGGAATAAGCGGCGCGTTTTCGGGCGGCAGCGTGCGCATAAGTTTTTCGCCGTCCAATACGGCGGACGAAGCCAGCGTCGCCGCTGACGTTATATTTTCGGCGGCAAAGCAACTTAAGGAGAAGATAAATGGATAACGTCGTTATACTGAGATACAGCGAAATACATCTTAAGGGTAAAAACCGCGCTTTTTTCGAGAACATTCTCAAAAAAAATATTATCGCAAAATTGAACGGTATCGATTGCCGCGCCGAATTTTCTTACGGCAGATACGTGATTTGCGATTATAAACAGGCGGACGAGAACAGGATAGTAACGAAACTCAGACAGGTTTTCGGATTGTTTTCGCTCAGTATCGCGAAACGCGCTACCGCCGAACCCGCAAGCATTTTCGAAGCCGCGAAAGACGTCGCGCCGAAGTCCGGCACGTTCCGTGTTACTGTTAATCGCGCGGATAAAACTTTGCCGTATACATCGGTAAGTCTTTCGGCGGAAATAGGCGGGAGGCTGCTCGAATATAACAATAAGCTCGAAGTGGATCTGCATAATCCGGATTCCGTAGTATATATAGACGTGCGCGACAACCGCACCTCTTACGTATATTCGGAAAGCGTTCCGTGCGCTGGCGGAATGCCGGTCGGAAGCGCGGGCAGGGGACTGACGTTGCTGTCGGGCGGAATAGACAGTCCGGTTTCTACTTATATGATGGCAAAGCGCGGATTGAAGCTGACGGCTTTGCATTTCTGGTCGTATCCGTATACGAGCATGGAAGCCCGCGGCAAAGTGCTCGAACTTGCAAAAATATTGTCGGATTATACCGGAGAAATTAAAGTTCTCGTAGTTCCGTTCACAAAAGTTCAGGAAGCGATACACAAGTATGCGGAATCGAATTATATGATAACGCTCGTGCGCCGCGCTATGATGCGCATTGCTGAACGCGTGGCGGAACGATACCGTTGTGGTTGCATTATCAACGGCGAGGATCTCGGGCAGGTCGCCAGTCAGACGCTTGAAAGCATAAACGTTACAAATTCGGTCGTTAAGAGTATTCCCGTGTTCCGCCCGTTAATCGGATTCGACAAGATCGATATTATAGAGACGGCGCAGAAAATCGGTACGTTCGATGTATCCGTCAAGCCGTATGAAGATTGCTGTACGGTTTTTCTTCCGGACAGTCCGGTGACGAAGCCGACTATCCGCAGAGCGGAAAAGAACGAATCCGCCATTCCCGATTACGAAGAACTAATAAGTGAAGCTGTCGACAACATCGAAGTTTTCGTACTTCCCGAAAGATAAGTCCTCTCCGACGTTTCTGCCCGGCATATTGTATATGCTGAACTCGGCTTGCACCCTGTCTTTCGGCATGGTCGAGGACGACGCCGCGACGACGCGATGATTTTTTTCCAGTTCGACGCCGTCGATTTCCACGGTCACTACAGTATTAGGTTTCCTGAACGCTCCGCTTTTCAACGCGGAGTGTTTGAATATTTCCGCGCATATGCGGGTCGGCAATTCTCCTCCCGTAATTTCGGACGGTAATAAACCCTCGGTCGCGCCGCACCATACTCCGACGGTGTATTTGTCGTTATAGGCTATGCAATAAGCGTCGGTATTTCCCACGGAGGAACCGACCGTTCCCGTTTTTGCCGCAACTCCGAGTCCGCCCAAGGCTTTTGCAGTACCGTTTTCGGCGCATTTTTGCAACATTGAAGTCAAGAGATACGCCGTTTCTTTTGACATTATATTTTTTCCGCCCGCGCTTATCGCCGAATACGCGCGGCAAAGCGTCAGAAGATCCACTCCGTCCGTCATGCCGCCCAGAGCGAGAGCGAGCCCGTTATCGCTGTCGGAAAAGTCCAGTCCCAATCGTCTACAGAACGTTTTCGCTTTGTCTATACCGTTCATATCGAGAAGTTTGACAGCCGGAACGTTGAGCGACAGCGAGAGAGCTTTGTCCGCAGTTATCCATCCGTGAAATTTGTTCGGATAATTTTTCGGAGCATAACCGTCGAAATCGGTCTGCGCGTCGAGCAGGGGAGTTACCGGCGTAATCAGTTTATTTTCGAGAGCGGGAGCGTAACAAATCAGAGGCTTGATCGTACTTCCCGGACTGCGCTTCAGCCCCGCTATGTCGGAAAACGTATTCGATGCGGCGGCTATAAGTTTGCCGTCGCGATCGACGACAACAACTTTTGTTACGAATTCGCTATTCTCGAATCCGGAAAGCGCGGCTTCGGCTATGCTTTGGATATTTCGGTCGAGCGAAGTATATATTCGGTCGGCGTTCGATTCTTTTTCGACGTAACCGTAAAATACGTTGCAGTTAATGCGCGTACTTACCGGGCAGACGGGCAGCACGGCGTTTTCGTATTCGGCGTCGTCTATATATCCGAGCTCGCGCATTCGTCTGACGACCAGTTTTCTTCGTGATTCCGCAGCTTCGGGATGCGAAATCGGATCGTATTTTCCCGGATTGTTTATTATTGCGGCAAGCAACGCGCTTTCTCCGACCGAAAGCTCGGACGCGGTTTTTCCGAAGTAACGTCTCGCTGCGGTTTCTATGCCGTAAATGTTGTTGCCGAAGTACAGGCTGTTGAGATATAATCCCAATATTTCGTTTTTATTTAACGTTTTTTCTACCGCCCGCGCCAGCCTGATTTCTTTGATTTTCCGCATTATCGTTTTTTTGGGCGAAAGATATGTGTTTTTAACAAGCTGCTGAGTGATGGTAGACGCGCCTTCTTTTGCGCTTCCTACCGCAATATCCGTAGCTGCGGCTTTGATTATTCTGCGAAAATCCACAGCCCCGTGTTCGTAAAATCTCGAATCTTCGATCGAGAGGAACGCGTACGGTGTTTTTTGGTCAAGCTCCGAATAATCCGCATACAATCGACCGTTGCCGCCTATTTTGCATACTATCGTACCGTCGGCGTCGTATATTTCTCTGGTTTCCGCGATTCTTTCGAGCGGCGCGGCGTCGAATTCGGGCAACCCGTCTATTTTTACGTCGGGATCGGTCAGGATAATGGCTGTGCAAAACAGCACAATTCCGGATATTATAGCCGCGGCTACGATCGTGCGCAATATTTTTCTTATAACGTTCACTTCTTTTAGTATAGTCTTTCGAAAAATATTTACTCATTGCTTGCGTCGCGAGTAACAATTTGTTATAATAAAACAGTGAAAAAAGTTTTTATACAAACATACGGCTGTCAGATGAACGTGCATGAAACGGAGAAACTGTACGCCGCATTCGAAAAAGAAGGTTGTTGCCGCGAAGAAAAGCCCGAAGCCGCCGATATAATCGTTTTCAATACGTGCTGCGTCAGGGAAGGCGCCGAAACGAGAGTGCTCGGCAATCTCGGAAGAATTAAGCATCTGAAAGCGGCAAAACCCGATCTTATCGTAGCCGTATGCGGATGTATGACGCAACAGAGATCCGCGGCGGAAATGTTGCATAAACGTTGTCCGTTTATAAACGTCATCACCGGCACGTACAGTCTTGCCTTGTTGCCGAATATGGTAAAAGCCGTAGAACGCGGCGAAAAATTCATACTCGATCTCGAAGTGAACGAAACCGTGCCCGTGGGCGCGAACGAAGCAGTGCGGTCGGACAACGTAAACAGCTTCGTGAACATAATGTACGGTTGCAATAATTTTTGTACATATTGCATAGTCCCTTATGTAAAGGGCAGGGAGCGTAGCAGAAAACTTGCGGATATAGTAAACGAAGTCAGATCTCTATTGGACCGCGGCGTGAAAGAAATAACTTTGCTCGGTCAGAACGTCAATTCGTATAATGACGGCGAAAATGATTTTTACGCTCTTTTATCCGAATTGTCCGCGCTTCCGGGCGATTTCTGGATCAAGTTTATGACCTCGCATCCGAAAGATCTGTCCGACGACGTTATCAGACTTATCGGCAGACAGAGAAAATTGGCAAATTACATTCACTTGCCCGTTCAATCGGGAAGCGACCGTATTCTGAAAGCGATGAACAGACGCTACGATACCGCGGCTTATATGCACAAAATAGACATGATCCGCGAGTATATACCGGACGCGGGAATTACCGCCGACGTTATCGTGGGATTTCCGACCGAAACCGACGAAGATTTTCGGGCGACGGTCGATCTCGTACGGCGCGTACGATATAATAATCTGTTTATGTTTATATACTCGAAACGCAACGGTACGCCCGCGGCGGTCATGGACGGACAAATATCCGAAGCCGTAAAAAAAGCAAGAATCGCGGAGCTTATAACCGTACAGGCGAAAATAGCGCGCGAGCTTGCCGAAAAAGCGGTTGGAAAGACATTTCTTGCTCTTTGCGACGGCAGAGGAAAAAACGCAACGGCAAAAACTTACGACGACCGCGTAATAGTTTTCGACGACGGCGGAGAAGATTATTATAACAGTTTCGTCAATATCGAAGTTACCGGGACCAAAAACAGTAAACTTTACGGAAAGATAAGGAAATAGATCATGGCATTATCACCGATGATGAAACAATATCTCGAAACAAAAGAGAAAAACCCCGATTGCCTGCTCCTGTTCAGACTTGGGGATTTTTACGAAATGTTTTTCGAGGATGCCGTAACGGCAAGCAGGGAACTCGATCTCGTGTTGACCGGGAAAAGTTGCGGACTGGAGGAGCGCGCGCCCATGTGCGGCGTGCCTTTTCATGCCGTGGACTCGTATGTGTCGAAACTGATCGAAAAAGGATATAAAGTCGCCATATGCGAACAGATTAACGTTCCGCAAAGAGGGCTTGCCGATCGAGAAGTTGTCCGTATAGTCACGCCCGGGACCGTTATGGAAAGCGATATGCTTTCTCCGGAAAAGAATAATTATTTAATGTCTATCTGTCTTGACGGCGATACGGCGGGAGTATGCTGGGCGGATATTTCCACAGGAGAATTCAACCGCGCTACCATTGACGCGCAAATACCTTTAAGACTGAACGATCTTCTGGCGCGCATTGTGCCTGCGGAAATCATATGCAATGCGGACATGAAAATGCAGAGCGCGAATCTTTCTCTCGTAAAGTACGGAGGAACCGTACCGTTTCAGCAACTGGACGAAACCGATTACGAGCTTTCGCGGGCAAAAGAAATTATTCCGCAAATGTGCAAAGATGCGAAAAGCATTCTCGGCGAACCGGACGTATGCTTGCGCGCGTGCGGCGCATTATTGATATATGTAAAAGAAACGCAAAAGCGCACGCTCGGCTATATCCGTTCGGAGAAGCACGAAGAAAAGACGCTCGTAATGGACAGCGGCGCAATAAAAACGCTCGAATTGTTGGCGTCGTCCGACGGGAAAAAGCAGGGATCGCTTTTCGGCGCGATCGACAAAACGAAAACCGGAATGGGCGCAAGATTATTGCGCAAATGGATCTCCGCGCCGAGCCTTGACGAAAAAACGATATGTTCGCGGTTGGACGGCGTGGAAGAACTCGTGAACTGCAGTATCGTCCGAAGCGAACTCAGAGAACTGCTTTCGGATATATTCGACCTCGAGCGGTTGGCGGCAAAACTTGCTTACGGCAATTTTTCACCACGCGAGTGCCTGTCTTTGGCTGCGTCGCTTCTGCCGTTGCCGTCCGTAAAAAAGACGCTGTCAGAATGTAAATCGGATATACTGAAATCGCTCGGAAACTCGCTCGACGTATTGTCTGATATAGAATCGGCTATACACAATACCATAAATAACGAAGCGCCCGCGCACGCCCGCGACGGGGGAGTTATTCTGAAAGGAGTCAATTCGGAGCTTGACGAATACCGTTCGATTACGGTAAGCTCGAAAACCGTTCTTTCTCGGATCGAGGCGGAGCAAAAGCAAGCGACCGGAATCAGAAACCTGAAAGTCGCGTTCAACAGCGTTTTCGGATATTATATCGAAGTTCCGAAAGCGCAATCGTCGCTCGTCCCGCCCGAATACGTAAGAAAACAAACTACCGTAAATTCAGAAAGATACATAACCGAAGAACTGAAAATAATCGAGGATAAAATACTGCACGCCGAAGAAAGGGCTTTGTCGCTCGAACTTTCGTTATATTCGGATTTTTTGTCTGCAATCGCAAAACAAGCGGATCGGATAACGGATACGGCAAAGCGCATAGCGCTTATCGACGTTCTGGCGTCGAATGCCGAAGTTTCGTCAAAGTACGGATATTGCCGTCCTCGTATAGGATCTGATATAAAGGCCGTCAGAATTAAGGAGGGCAGGCACGTCGTGGTCGAAAGACTGCCCGGGCAGACCTTCGTGCCGAACGATACGTTTATCGATACCGACAGTCGGATCATGATGATAACCGGTCCGAATATGGCGGGTAAGAGCGTATATATGCGGCAAGTGGCGCTGATCGTCATTCTTGCGCATTGCGGATTTTTTGTTCCCGCCGACAGCGCCGAAATACCTTTTACCGATAAAATTTTTACGAGAGTGGGGGCAAGCGACGATCTGCATTCGGGACGCAGCACGTTCATGGTGGAAATGAGCGAAGTTGCGTATATCCTCGAGAATGCAACGGACGACAGTCTGATTCTGCTCGACGAGGTAGGACGCGGTACGGCGACTTACGACGGTTTAAGCATTGCCTGGGCGATCGTGGAATATCTTTCGTCGCATTTCAAAGCAAAGGTTATGTTTTCGACGCACTACCATGAACTGACCGATCTCGAGGATGTAGTCGACGGCGTGCGCAATTATAAAATTACCGTGCGCGAACTCGCGGGAAACATAGTGTTTATGCATAAAGTGCTTCGCGGAAGCGCAAACCGCAGCTTCGGTATCGAAGTCGCGGGATTATCGGGGTTGCCGAAAGACGTAGTCGCGCGTGCGAAAGAGCTTTTGCTCGAACTTGAAAAACTCAATATTGCGCGCAGAAGCAACGATATATACAGTCAGATGTCCATGTTCGGCGTGAATGCGGACAAATCCGGAGAAATACTTAAAATACTTAAAGAGCTCAACCTCGACGACGTCAGTCCGCGCGCGGCGTACGACATATTGAGCGATTTGAAAGAAAAGGCGGGAGAATAATATGAGTAAAATAAATATACTTGACAGTTCGGTTTTTAACCGTATAGCGGCAGGCGAAGTGGTGGAAAAGCCGGCTTCCGTGGTCAAAGAACTGATAGAAAACAGCATAGACAGCGGAGCCACGAAAATCGATATAGATATTTCGGACGGAGGAAAATATATAAAGGTTACGGACAACGGCTCTGGTATGGAATTCGACGACTTGCGCAAAGCCTTTCTTCCTCACGCGACGAGTAAAATTTGCGAAATAAAAGACCTTAACGCTATATCGACGCTCGGGTTCAGAGGGGAAGCGCTTCCGAGCATAGCATAGGTCGCAAAGATTAAGTTGCGCTCGAGAAGAAAAGAGGATGAACTCGGCGGAGAAATCGTTATAGAGAACGGAAGGGAACTTAGCTGTATGCAGACCGGTTCGCCTTTCGGCACTTCCGTGACCGTCAGCGATTTATTCAAAAACGTTCCGGCGAGATTGAAATTCCTTCGTACCGACAAAAGCGAAGAAAACGAAATCTCCGCGCTCGTTCAAAAAATCGTGATCGCAAATTATAATATATCGTTTTCGTTTTCAATAAGCGGAAAAGAAGTATATCGCACTGACGGTAAAGGATTGAAAGAAACGTTATACTCGATTTATGGGGCAAATTTCTTAAAAGAACATGAGTTTTTCTCGTGTTCTATGCCTGACATAGTATCATATGGCTATGTGAATAAGCCTGCATTTTCCAAACACAACCGCTCGTATCAGACGTTGATCGTAAACGGAAGATATGTACTGAATACGGATATATCATTCTGGATATACAATGTTTACTCAAATTATCTTATGAAACGTCAGTATCCGTCGTACGTGGTGTTTATCGAACTTCCTGCCGACATGGTCGATATTAACGTACATCCGAGCAAAATGGAAGTTAAGTTTGTCGATTTCGATCGTTTGAGGAAAATGCTTACCAGAGCAATAGCGGACGTAATGGTTCCCGAAGCGGGAAAACCGAAGTTGATAGAATTATCGCCGTCAAGCGACGGAAAAAATTCCGCCGACGATCGTATGTCTGTCAGACCTCCGTACGGCAAATCGGAAAACCTTGATAATGCCGCCATGAAAGCCGACGGAGCTCATGCGTTTTTCGGCGGCTCGACGAAAAACGCAGACGCCGAATATCCAAAATTCGAGCGCCTTAAGCCGACCGAATTACAGTCACCGGTGTCTGCTTATACCGAAAATCTGTCGCAACCGTCGTTTGAAATCGAGCAGCCGAAAGCGCGGCAATACGAATTATTTCACGATCTGATTGCGAAAAAAACCGGCGATATAGCCGATTTTTATTCGGATCTTGCCGATCACAGGTATTGCGGTAAATTCTTCAATACGTATATTATGCTTGAAAAAGGGAATGAAATAGTAATTATCGATCAGCACGCCGCGCACGAAAAATTGCTTTACGAAGATTTTAAGTCTTCCGTAGAAAACGGGAAGCCGAGCATGCAGGATTTACTGATCCCTTACATTTTCGACGTTACCGCAGACGAAGCGTCCGAACTGGACGCAAATGCCGCCGATATTTCGGCGCTCGGATTTGCTTTAAGCAGGCTGTCGGGAAATTCGTTTTCATTGTCCGCGGTTCCGCTCGTACTCAGCGACGTAAATCTAAAAGATTTCGTTGCAATTTTGCTTGAATCTTTGAGAAAAAACAATCTCTCGAAGCATGGTTTTATTAAAGAAACTTTGATGCAGAGCGCGTGTAAAGCAGCCGTAAAAGGGAAAGAAGATTTATCCGATTCCGAAATCGAACGTCTTATTTCGGATATTGCGGAAAAAAAGATCGAATTGTTCTGCCCGCACGGCAGACCGATCGCGATAAAAATCACACGCGACGAAATCGAAAAATGGTTTAAGCGTATCGTATGATCGAAAACAAAGAAAAAATCATCGCCATTGCCGGACCCACGTGTGTGGGGAAATCGGATTATGCCGTCGACATTGCATTAAGATACAACGGCGAAATTGTCGGCGCGGATTCGGTACAGATATATAAGTACCTCGATATAGGTTCGGGTAAAATCACAAAAGAAGAAATGCGCGGCGTACCGCACTATCTTATAGGGATCAAAGAACCGGACGAGCCGTTTACCGTCGTCGATTTTTTAAGCGAAGCAAAGCCGATAATTTCGGATATTATCTCGCGCGGCAAACTGCCCGTAGTCGTCGGCGGAACGGGATTCTATATCAACGCCTTACTGCACGGAGATCGGAAGAGCGTCGTGTAGGGAAAGAGTGTGCTTGTCAGTGTAG
>CANDJX010000043.1 GCA_947385185.1 uncultured Clostridia bacterium | reverse complement strand
GAATTGATTCGTCTGGAGCGCGAAACGGAAGCTCTGCTCGATAAAATCGACGGAGATACGGAGTTCCTGAAAAGTATAGCATCGGCGTTTCTGCTCAGAATAACGGACGGTTTATAAATGTCATATCTTGAAAAAGTCAATTCGCCGGCGGATCTCAAGAAGCTTTCGATGAAGGAACTTGAGATCTACGCGCAGGAAGTGAGGGCGTACATAATAGACGTTGTCAATAAAAACGGCGGACACCTGTCGTCCAATCTCGGTTCCGTCGATTTTACCATTGCGCTTCATTACGTTTTCGATTGTCCGAACGACAAGATTATTTTCGACGTCGGTCATCAGTCGTATGCGCATAAAATCATAACCGGCAGACGCGACGCGTTCGAAAAGCTCCGGACCGACGGCGGTATTACGGGCTTCGAAAATATGCGCGAAAGCGATTGCGACGCTTTTTCTACGGGGCACAGCAGTACGTCGCTGTCCGTAGGGCTCGGCTATGCGCGCGCCAGAGATCTTGCCGGAGAAAATTACAACGTTATTTCCGTCATAGGCGACGGCGCGTTGACGGGCGGAATGTCTTACGAGGCGTTAAACAATATAGGCGAATCGGGCACGCGCATGATAATCATACTGAACGACAATAATATGTCGATCTCGAAGAACGTCGGCGCTATGTCGACGTATCTCGGAAAACTGCGGCTCAGCAAAAGATACCGCTCGCTTAAGACGGTTTTCAAAAGCGGTATCGACGGTATTCCTCTTATCGGACCCGCGCTTGTGAAAATTACCGAAAGGGCAAAGTCCTGGGTCAAGCGTCAGGTTATAACGAACAAAATGTTCGAGCAGCTCGGTATCAAATATTACGGAGCGTTCGACGGACATAATATACGCGAAACGGTGCGTATACTGACGCAGGTCAAAAGCGGAAAGCAACCCGTCGTACTTCATCTCATTACAAACAAGGGCAACGGTATGTACGAGGCGGAAAAAGACCCCGAGAAGTATCACGGCGTGGAAGGCAAAGCCGAACAAATGCAAAAGTATTCTTCGGTCGTATCCGAAAAGATCGTGGAACTCGCGGACAGGGACGATAAGGTCGTCGCGGTCACTGCGGCGATGCTTTCGGGGACGGGACTTACCGCTATGCATGAAAAATATCCGGGTCGGTGCTATGACGTGGGAATCGCCGAGCAACACGCCGCGGCTATGTGCGCCGGACTTGCCGCTGCGGGTATGAAACCGTATTTCGCGGTATATTCGTCGTTTTTGCAGCGAGCCTACGACCAGGTGCTTCACGACGTGTGTCTGAATAAACTTCCCGTAAGGTTTCTTATCGATCGCGCCGGCGCGATAGGTTCGGACGGCTTGACGCATCAGGGACTGTTCGATATATCGTATCTGTTGCAAATGCCGAATATGACGATACTGTCGCCCAAGAACGGCAATGAACTGAAAGAGATGCTCGATTTTTCTCTTACGTTCGATTCGCCGCTCGCAATCCGTTATCCCAAAGGATACCATGATATTATTCCGAACGGAAAAAAATTCTCGCTCGGAAAATGGGAAACGATTAAAGAAAGTAAAAACCGCGCGACTGTTCTTGCGGTAGGAAACAGAATGCTCGAGCTGGCGCGTAATATCGATTGTACGCTTGTCAACGCTTGCACGGTAAGTCCGCTCGACGTCGGAATGCTGTCCGGACTCAACCGTAAAGGCAACCTCGTCATCACTCTTGAGGACGGAATAATTTCCGGCGGATTCGGCGAGAGCGTTTTGCGGCATTTGCGCAGCGCGGGAATCGCGTGCGATCTCGTGAATCTCGGCTTTGCCGACCCGTATTGCGATAAGCTGTCGGTCGCATCGGCTTTTGCGTCGGAGGGGCTTACCGAGGAGAATTTGAGAAAAATAATAAACTCATATGTCGCATACGGCAAAAAAACGCTTGAATAATTATTCATCTTGTTATATAATTAAAATATGTTTGTAGGAATTTACGCGAATCCCGAAAGGGATCATGATCTGACGGTTACGAAACGTCTTATGATTTTGCTCAAAAATAAAGGCGTTCGTTTTGTCGTGAACGAAGAACTGCGTAAATTGCTCGATTCGGACTCGTCGCTTCTGCCCGACGTCATAATAACTCTCGGCGGCGACGGAACTATTCTGTCCGCAGTGGGCTTTGCCGCGGCTCGCGGGATACCTTTGCTCGGTATAAATCTCGGACATATAGGTTTCTTGACCGAATGCGGCGAAGAACGACTCGGGGAGTG
Organism: uncultured Clostridia bacterium; assembly: GCA_947385185.1. GTDB lineage: Bacteria > Bacillota > Clostridia > Christensenellales > Pumilibacteraceae > Protoclostridium. The sequence continues at coordinate 9,473 of CANDJX010000043.1, read as the reverse complement.
CGTCGAAAGACTTTGCTCGGGCGATTACTCTTTGAGCAAGCGAGATATGATCGAAACCGAAGTCGGCGGCAGGCGACTGCACGCGTTGAATGAAATCGCGCTTTATAAAAAAAATATAGGTCGTACCGTCACGCTTACGGTCAGGGTCGGCGGATCGGTGCTCAGCCGGTTCAAGTGCGACGGATTTATCGTCAGTACGCCGACGGGCTCGACGGGATATGCTCTGGCGTCCGGAGGACCGATCATCGGTCCGCGCGTAAAGTGCAACGTGCTCGTTCCCATAAGCGGGCATCATCTTTCGGCAAAACCCGTGGTCGTCGACGCCTGCGAGCGCGTGGAAATTTTCAGCGAAGAACCGGCTTGCGTTATTGCGGACGGGCGCGTGGAGGACGAAAATACCGATTGCATAAGGGTGGTAAAATCGAATATCGAAGCCGTGTTTGTTAAATTGGACGAGAAAAATTTTTATTCGAAACTTCACGAAAAACTCGACGGCGATATAGGAGAGGAAAATCATGGCGCGTAATGCAAGACAGTTCAAGATACTCGAAGTCATAAACGACAGACCGATAGAAACGCAGGAAGAACTTGCGTCGGCGCTTATCGACGCCGGTTTTGCCGTCACTCAGGCGACGGTTTCGCGCGACATCAAGGAATTGGGGCTTGTAAAGATCAGCGATAAAGGTCGTCAGCGTTACGTTAAAGAAACGGGACACTCCAAACATTTTTCTTCGAATATCGAAAATATTTATCGCAACGCTGTCATATCGATTACGTCCGCGCAGAATCTTGTCGTGATACGCACCGTTCCGGGCGGCGCTTCGACGGTGGGAATGAACATCGACAGGCTGGAAAACGGCAACGTGCTCGGTTGCGTCGCAGGCGACGATACCGTCCTCGTCGTGACGAAAACCGCCGAACTTGCGGACGAAATTGCCGCTCAATTGAAGGAGATGCTTTAAGTTCGTATGTTGGAACGCATTACAATTCGCAATCTCGCGCTTGTTTCCGACGCGGAATTGGAGTTCTCGGATAAGCTCAACGTCTTAAGCGGAGAAACGGGCGCGGGAAAATCCATAATCGTGGACGCTCTTATGCTGCTTATGGGCGGCAAATATGATAAAACCATGCTCAGCTACGGCGCCGAAAACGGATTCGTAGAGGGGCTTTTTACGTTTACGGACGAGAGCAAAACCGCGTTTCTCGACGAGTACGGACTGGAAAGCGACGTTCAGCTCGTTGTTACCCGTAAATTTTCTGCGGACGGAAAAAACGATATACGACTGAACGGAAAGACGGTTACGACGAAAATGCTTAAAAGCATAATGTCGCATTTCGTGGACATTTGCGGGCAAAACGAATATCAGATACTCGGGAACAAGCGCGAACATTCTTGCATTCTCGACGCATATCTTGCGTCGGAATTGTCCGGACCGCTGGCTGTTCTCGGAGAAAAATACAAAAATTACGTCGATATAAAAAAGAAGATCGCCGCGATAGGAAATACGGAACAACGTTTGCAACGCATAGATATTCTGAAATATCAGATAGACGAAATCGAACGGGCGGCGATAAGCGACGGCGAGGAGGAAGAACTCATCGAGTTTCGCACGAAAGCCAATCATTCCGAGAAAATAAAATCGGCGCTCGGCGGAGCCGTATCCGCGCTTACGGACGAGGAATGCGGAACCGACAAAATATACGAGGCGATACGATCTTTGTCCTCTATTGCTCAAATTGCCGGCGAATACGGCGAGTTATCCGAACGCCTGAATGCGCTTTCGATCGAACTTGACGATATTTCCGCCACGTTGTCGGATATGCTGTCGGCTGTCGATTTCGACGAGCGCGATCTCGAGCGCGCCGAAAACCGATTGTCCGTTATTCGGGTCATTAAGAAGAAATACGGAGATCTGTCGTCGTTGCCGGACAAGCTCGGCAAATTGAAAGAGGAGCTCGATATGCTTACGGACAGCGACGAAGAGTATGATTATCTTTGCGAAAAAGCCGGAAAGGTCAAAGCGGAACTTTACGCGGAGTGCGAGCGCGTTTCGGATATACGCAGAAAAGGCGCGATAAAACTCGAAGCGGACGTAAAAAAAGAGCTCGATACGCTCGGTATGAAAAATTCCGAATTCAAGGTAGCATTTGCGCCGTTGCCGGATATAGACAAACTCGACGGCTCCGTGACGGCGCTCGGCGCCGACGACGAGGAATTCATGCTTTCTCCCAATCTCGGTCAACCGCTTCTCCCGCTTGCGAAAATCATTTCGGGAGGAGAAATGTCGCGTTTTATGCTCGCGCTTAAAGTCGTTCTGAGCAAGTACGTCGGCATAGAAACAATGATTTTCGATGAGATCGATACGGGAATAAGCGGAAAAATAGGACAGGAAGTGGCGAAAAAACTTGCGGATATTTCAAGAAGCAATCAGGTTCTTTGCGTGACTCACTTGCCGCAGATCGCTTCGATGGCGGACAGTCAGTATTATATCGAAAAGCGCTCCGACGGTCACACTACGTCGACGAACGTTAAATTGCTCGACTATAGCGGTATGATCGACGAAATATCGCGACTCTCGGGCGCGCGCGACATAAGTTCGGCGGCGCGTCAGACGGCGGTCGAACTTAAAGAATGGAGCGACAGATATAAAAGCGGGGAATAAACAACGAATACATAAATTGTAAGACCGTGCGAGCGCGCGGTCTTGTTTTTTTACGCATAACCGTCAAATTACCGACTCAATATAGAATTATGAGTAAAATCAGGTTTGCTTCGTTGACATTGATAATATGCATTGTCGTTTGCTTGTCTCAGACTTCTTTTTCGCAGGTCGGCGCGGCGGAAGTCGGCGAAGTATATATCGGAGGTTTTCCCATAAGTATCGAACTTCTAAGCGACGGACCGATCGTCAAATCCGTTACCGATGATTGCTTCGTCGACGGTCGGCTCAAATCGGGCGACGTAATAAAGAGCGTTAACGGAATTAAGGTCGGATCGAGGTCGGATATAGTAAGATTATACAACGAGGACGATATAAATATTCCCATATCGCTTACCGTGATGCGCAATAATGCGTCAGTCGAAATCAAGACCGTACCCGAACGCGACGTGTGCTCGGGGAAGCTCAGACTCGGTTTCCAGACAAAAGACGGCATATCCGGGTTGGGAACCGTAACGTGCTATACAGCCGACGGAAAAATGTATGCTTTGGGACATCCGATTTCGGACTCCGATTCCACTTCGGACTTTGTGTGCCGCAGCGGAAGCGTATACAAGTGCGATATTTGCGGTTATCAGAAACCGACTACCGGCAAAGCGGGCAGACTGATAGGCAAGTGCTCGGAAAATACGCCGTATGCGACCGTTACCGAAAACTCGGCGTTCGGGCTTAAAGGAAACGTTGCCGTCGCGGAAACGGGAGAAAAATATGCGACGCTGCCGAGGTCGGAGGTAAAGCCGGGCAAGGCGAGTATACTGACGACGATAGGCGGCGAACCGTCGTTTTTCGATATTGAGATTGTAAAAGCCGTCAGGCAGAACGGCGCAAGCGAAAAAGGACTCGTAATCCGTGTGACGGACGAAAATTTGTTGCGAATGACGGGCGGTATACTGCAGGGAATGAGTGGCAGTCCGATAATACAGGACGGTCGTATCGCGGGCGCTCTTACGCACGTTCTGACAAATAATCCCGTACGCGGATACGGAGTCTATATTGACTGGATTCTGAAATAATTCGATAGTATTATGACTGTCATAATATGTATTCGGGCGCATTTGTCGCGGAATTATCATAATTTTGACGAATAATTCATAATATTGTCGTATGAAGGCAAAGAATAATAATTTCAAGTATTTCGTGATAGCGCGATTCGACGAAATCGTTTGTTTTGTAACCACGCACTTGAAATGGCTGATCATTTATTCCGTCGCTCTTGTTTTCGGGTTGGTAATAGGAGTGATTTCCGCAATGAAGCCCTTGGAACCGCTTGTTGCGTTTGCATCTCATAATCAATCGCTTTTCGAGCTTATAGAGCAAGCCGCGTTTCTGCAATACTTTTTTTCGTCCTTATTTGTTTTCCTGGTCGTAATGGCGCTGTCCGTCCTCGTCGGTAAGCTGCCGTTTTCGCCCGTACTGTTTTCCGTAATATCCGTCGTGCTCGGGTATTTTCAGGGAGGAACGGTAATTTTGCTCATGCGCTCGTACGGATTGATCGCGTTGCCGCTGACGATATGTTACTCGTTGACGACGCTGCTGCTCGACATGGTAGTTTTCTGTCAATTCGCAATGCTGTCCGCAATATCGGTCGAGCAGCGAAAATTCGGATGTTCCGTGCCTCTGATAAAAATACTGACGAATTCCGTCTATCCTCTGATTTTCGGTTTTATCGTTATCGTATTGCGGTATTTGCTCGTGATTTTGTTTTCGTTTTTCTTGTAAATTTACATAATTTGCCGACATAATGCACAGAATGCAGGTATGGAGGTATCAACACTTATGATGAAAAATACAAAATTTCTGATCATAGCTTTATGCGCCATGGCAATAGCGGCGACGGCTTCCGTAGCGACGTTTTCCGCCGGCGCGGCGGTAACCGATTCGTTTACGATAAACGCGCCGTCCGCGATCCTGATCGACGCGGACACGGGCACCGTGCTTTACGAACAGAATTCAACCGAGCACAGACCCGTAGCGAGCATGGTGAAGATCATGACGTTGCTTTTGACGTTCGACGCAATCGACGAGGGCAGACTTTCGACGGACGATAACGTTACGGTAAGCGAAAACGCTTCATCTATGGGCGGCAGTCAGGCGTTTCTCGACGCTCATGCCGAATACAACGTCGGCGAATTGATAAAGGCTATTACCATAGCGTCGGCGAACGACGCCTGCGTCGCGATGGCGGAGCATTTATCGGGTTCGGTGGAAGGTTTTGTTTCCGAAATGAATGCCAGGGCGATCGCGCTGGGGATGAATAATACGAACTTTGTGAACTGCACCGGTTTGCCCGCGCCGAATCAGTATTCCTGCGCGTGCGACGCTGCGATTATGTTCCGGGCTTTGATTTCTCATAAGGCGTATTTCGATTATTCGAAAATCTGGATGTTCGATTTCGAGCATCCGTCGGGACGAAAAACCATGCTGTCGAATACGAATAAACTGATTCGCGCTTACGAAGGCTGCGACGGCGGAAAAACTGGGTTTACCAACGAGGCGATGTATTGCTTGTCCGCAACCGCTATGCGTAACGGGACAAGACTTATAAGCGTCGTAACGGGCGCGCAGACGTCGAAGGGAAGAAACGCCGAGATATGTAAGCTTTTCGATTACGGCTTTGCGCATTTCGAAACCAGACAGGTGATTTTCGGAGGCAGAGAACTCGAAGATAAGTTCGCGAATCGCAGAGCGAAAGAAAAGGAAACCTGCGTCGTGCCTGTGTCGGACGGATTTTTCCTGACGGAGAAGGGGGACAAGCGCGAGCTGACGTACGGAGTCGAGCTTGACGAAAACGTGCCTCTGCCGCTTCCGGCAGGCAGCGTCGTCGGGAAAATAACCGTGTTTGCAGACGGCTCTCCGATAGTCGAGCGCGAGCTTGTTACCGTGAGCGAACTGACCGAACCCGGCTATCTCGATATACTCGACGAAATTATAAAGGAGTGGTGACGAATATCGGTTGACTATTTGCCGTGAAAATGATATACTTTCTCCTATGACCGAGGAGCGGTACGGATTTTCGGAGGCGTTATGAATTTCGTTATCAGTGTTTGGGATGTTTCTAACGGCGATATAGGGCTGACGATGTTGGCCCTTTTGGCCTTTGTCCTTGCCGTTTACCTCGCAATCGTTCCGCACGAAATCGCGCACGGACTGGTCGCGAAATGGAACGGCGATTATACCGCGAAAATGAACGGGCGACTGACAATGAATCCCATAGTGCATTTTGACCTTATCGGTTTCATGATGCTGCTTTTTATGGGATTCGGTTTTGCAAAACCCGTGCCCGTCAATCCGTATAATTTCAAAAAGCCGCGTCGCGGACTGTTTACCGTCGCGATCGCCGGCGTTACTTATAATTTAGCCGCGGCTATCCTGGGATTTTTCTTCCTTTCTCTGGTGTCGTTTATCAGCGTATCCGTCGAAATGAATTTCTATTTATACGGGTTTCTGTACTGGTTTTTCAGTATATTCGCGACGGTAAATCTTACTCTTTTCTTTTTCAATATCATACCGCTCGGACCGCTTGACGGCTTTAAGATAATCGAAGCGTATGCAAGCCGCGACAACAGATTTATCGGTTTTTTGCGCGCATACGGAAACTATATTCTTATCGGACTGTTCGTACTCCATATGGCGGTATATTATGTATCGACATACGCAAGTATAGGCTGGTTGCAATACGTTGATCTGCTCGGGCTTTATCTGGATAATTGCACGTATTGGGTCGGCGGCGGTCTGGAATCGTTGTTTAACCTGATGTTCGGACTCCCGCCCGTCTTTTAACGGAGAAAAGAATGGACGAAGAAGAAATCAGAGATTACGAACAGGACGAGGACGCGCTCGAAGAAGGCAGCGGACTGAGGGTCAAACTCGACGCGTTCGAAGGACCGCTCGATCTGCTGTTGCACCTTATAAAGCGCGCCAAGATCCGTATTTGCGATATATACGTATCCGACATAACCCGACAGTTCCTCGAGTACGTCGAAGATATAGATCAGGTCGATCTCGATAAGGCGTCCGAATTTCTCGGAATGGCGGCGTATCTGCTTGAGATCAAAGCAAAATCTTTATTGCCGAAGCCCGAGATCCCGCAGACGGACGAGGACGAGGACGACGGCAGCGAGCTTATTCGCAGGCTCGAGGAATACGAACTTTATAAAAAAGAAACGGAAAAGCTCAAGAGCATGGAAGCCGTCGGTATGCATTATCGCGAACCGGACAAGACGGTAGGCGACGAGCGGACGGTGCTCAAAGATATGACGATGGAAGGGCTTTTCGAGGCTCTGCGGAAGATTTACGAGCGCGCGGAAAAACGATCGCTCGAGATAACTACGCGTGAGATCGTGCGCGATCCGTTTACCGTCAACGATAAAATCGAATACATACGCGGCGCTCTTACGATAAAAAAGCAAGTGAAATTTACCGAATTATTCCCGGAGCAAACGACGGTAAACGAAGTAATTACGACTTTTCAGGCGTTGCTCGAACTTATGAAACTGCAGTATCTGACGGCAAAACAGACCGAAGTATTCGGGGAAATAGATCTTGTAAAAATTGCCGAGGAGGGTGGCATAAATGGAAACGGATAGACTTGACAACGTGCTTGAATCGCTTTTGTTTCTTTCCGGCAAAGCTCTCGGGTATGACGATATTTCGTCGAATCTCGAAATTCAGAAGAACGAAATCAAAAAGTCGGTGAAACGACTTAAGGAAAAGTACGGCGGCGCGTGCGGCATACACCTGCTCGAGTATAACGGCAAACTTCAGTTCTGTACCAATCCGGATTATAAAAACGAAGTCGAAAGCGTGCTTAATCCGATCAAGGAAAAGGAATTGTCGCGGGCTACGTTGGAAACCATTGCGATAATAGCATATAAACAGCCCGTGACCAAACTCGAAGTGGAGGCGATCCGCGGAGTAAACTGCGACTATACCATGCAAATGCTTCTCAATCTCGGCATGATAGAAGTCACGGGTATAAAAGACGCGATCGGACATCCGAAACTTTACGGCACTACGGACGAATTTCTTAAGCGTTTCAGGCTCGAAAACATAAATCAGCTTCCCGATTACGAAAACTTGTTACAGAGCATAGAGGAGCTTAAGACCCGTCAGGCGGACACCGACAGTCTGTATAATCAGTTCGAAATACCGTCCGAAGAAAAACCCGAATTTATGGACGGGGAAGACGCCGTAGTCATTACGTCTGACGTCGCCGCAACTGCGACCGAAAGCGAAAATAGAGATAATTAGTCCGAAAATACATAAATTGTAAAAAAGTACCGATACTGTATATGTGTCGGTATTTTTATGTTTGACAATAGTGATCTTGACCTTTCTCGGCGCCGATATGCGTATGACGCTCGATCTGCGCGTCGCCGCGACCAAGAACGATTATTTCATGAAGTTTATTCTGTTCGGTATAAGTATTCTTCGCGTGAAAATCTCATACGACGGTTTCGATCTTGCGAAAAGGTATCTGTGGCTCAAAATCAACGGACGCTCGGTGGGTATCGCTTTGACTGCGGATACGTTAAATCCCGATTCCATTCTGAATTATATCACAAGTCCTATATTGAAAGCGCTGGACTTCAAATATATAAACCTCAAATTGACGCTCGGAATAGCCAACGACGCGTTTTTGTCCGCTATGGCGCTGCAGCTTATCCGGTCTGTATATTACTCGGCAGTCGCCGTGATTGCGAACAGACAAATTCTGAAAACGGAAGAAAAATTCATTATAGATTATGCGGGAAATAACGTAAATGTCGAGCTTATCGGCATAATCAGTCTTACGCCTGCAAATATTATATACAGTCTGTTTAAGGCTTTCGGACGCAAAGTAAAGGCGTCAAAAGCGAGGGAGGTAAGCGTTGATAGTAAATAACGAACAAAAGCCGGTCGAAAGAGTAATGGATAATGCGTTTTCCAAAATCAAAACGATTATCGACGCGGATACCGTTATAGGTAAGCCGTTGATACTGGACGACGGAACGGGAATAATTCCGATAAGCCGCGTGACTATGGGGTTTCTTACGGGAGGCGGCGAGTACAGCGACATGACGGGTAAATCGCCCGAATTTCCATTCGCCGGCGGAAGCGGTATAGGAGCTTCGGTAGTGCCGGTAGGCTTTTTGGTGAAGAATGAAAAAGGGTTCAAAATTATCGGAGTGAGCGACAGAAACCTGTATGAAAAAGTTCTTGCACTCGTACCCGAGGCATTGGAGGCGATTGGTGAAGCAATATCGAAAATTAAGTAAAATTGCGACTACTTTGTCTGTCATAGTATCCGTTTTGCTGTGTTTTGTCGTTTTTTCCGGATTTACGTCCGCAAAGTACTCGACGACGGCGAGAAGCGCGATCGTGATCGAAAGCGGCAGCGGGAGGATATTCTTCGAGCATAATGCGGATGAAAAATTGCCTATAGCGAGCACCACGAAGATACTTACGGCAATTACCGTGATTGAAAATACGCCCGATCTCGAAAAAGAAATCACGGTTCCCGACGAGGCTGTCGGAACTGAAGGAAGTTCGGTGTATCTTAAAAAGGGAGAGAAGCTCAGGATAATCGATCTTTTGTACGGACTTATGCTCCGGTCGGGCAACGATTGCGCGGTCGCGCTCGCCTGCATGACTTCGGGAAGCGTAACCGATTTCGCGTATCTTATGAATACGGTGGCGCGCTCGGCGGGGGCGGTGAATTCGCATTTCGCAAACCCGCACGGGCTTCACGACGAAAACCATTATTCCACCGCG
>CANDJX010000042.1 GCA_947385185.1 uncultured Clostridia bacterium | reverse complement strand
ATAGACGGAAGATATTACGACCCGGACGAAGGAATGTATATAGACGCGGAGCCTAATAAAATTATAAGTAAGAATTTTATAAATTGCGTTTATTTCGTTGTCGCTTTCGTTGTCGGTGTGGTATACTGAAAGGCATGAAAGATCAGACGAAAACCATAGTCGCACTGTCAACACCCGTCGGCAGAGGCGCGATAGCGATAATACGCCTGTCAGGCAGACGTTCGCATGAATTGCTCGGGAAATTGTTCCGTCCGTTCGGAGTCCTTGCGCCGAACGTTCTGACGCTCGGGATAATAGAAGCCGACGGAGTGCGCGACAAAGTCATGGCGGTGATTTTTTCCGCGCCGAAGAGTTATACCGGCGAAGATATGGCGGAAGTGCATTGTCACGGTTCGCCCGAAATAGCCGCGCGCATAATACGCGGCTTTATCTCTCAAGGAGCGACTGCGGCGGAACCGGGGGAATTTACGAAACGTGCGTTTCTTGCCGGGAAACTTTCTCTCGATGAGGCGGAAGCTGTCGGCGACCTTATAGCCGCGCAGTCGGCGGCGCAAATTAACGCCGCGTTCGACGCCATGCAGGGCAAAGTGAACGGCGAAATAACCGCGATATACGATACGATCCTCGGCGTTGTAGGCGCATTCGAAGCGGCGGTGGATTATCCCGAGGAGGACGTCGAAGAACAGACCGCGGAGGAAGCGCGCGAAAAACTGACTTCGGCGCGGGAAAGACTCAAAGCGCTTGCCGACACCTACGCCGACGGCGAAAAGATACGCGGCGGCGTGCGGGTGGCGATAATCGGCGTTCCGAATGCGGGCAAAAGCAGTCTGCTTAACCGTTTGCTCGGACGCGAGCGCGCCATAGTGACGGCGAACGCGGGGACGACGCGCGACACGATCGAAGAGTCTTACGAGTATCGCGGCGTACTGTTTACGCTCGTAGATACGGCGGGGTTGCGCGAAACTTCGGACGAAGCGGAGCGCGCGGGTGTCGAACGCAGCGCGTCGGCGGCTAAAACCGCGCATATAGTGCTTCGCGTTATGGATTTGACGTCGCTTGCCACGGTCGACGTGGAAACTTCGGGTAAGATAATCGACGTATACAATAAGTCCGATCTCGTAAAAAGTAAACGCGACGGCATAGTTATTTCCGCCGCAACGGGCGCGGGGATAGACGATTTACGCGAAGCGATCTATTCGCAGGCTATAACGGGCGCGGCGGACGGCTGTTGTCTGACAGACGCAAGGCATTACGATCTTGTGCTTTCCGCGCTCGGCGAGCTTTCTTCGGCGCTCGGCGAGCTCGGGCGCGTCCCGCTCGATTGCGTTCTCGTGGGCTTAAGAAACGCATTGCATTTTCTCGGCTCGGTCACGGGCGCGAACGCTACCGAAGACGTCATAGATAATATTTTCTCCAAATTCTGCGTGGGAAAATAATCGGAGAATGCGATATGCCCGTACAAACCGGGCATATCCGACAGCGGCGGAATTACCGCCGCTTTTTTATTCTTTCCGTATAAAAAATATAGTCTAAAAAGCGCATTTATCTTTTTTGGCTTTGTTGGTAAATCGAGCGATTATAGGCGCGAAAGGGCAAAAGCGGGCTTTACAGCGCATTTTATAAAAATTAACCCGGCTAATTTTCTAAAAAATGTCCAAAATGCTTTATTTTTTTCGGCGGAAATGTTATAATGTATAAAATACAAGGAGTCTGAAATGGAAGAAAAGGTCAAAGGCAGTTATACCGCCGATAATATCCAGGTGCTCGAGGGTCTCGACCCGGTCAGAAAGCGTCCGGGTATGTACATCGGTTCGACGGACGAAAGAGGTCTGCATCACCTCATCGTCGAAGTCGTCGACAATGCCGTCGACGAAGCGCTTGCGGGTTATTGCGATACCTGCACGGTGGAAATAGCCCGTGACGGAAGCGTATCGATCACCGATAACGGCAGAGGTATTCCCGTAGGCAAAAAGAAAATCGTCAAGAACGGCAAGACCGTCGAAGTTTCCGCGGTCGAAGTCGTCATGACTCATCTGCACGCGGGCGGCAAGTTCGGCGGCGGAGGATATAACGTGTCCGGCGGTCTGCACGGCGTCGGCGTTACCGTCGTCAACGCGCTTTCGGAGTGGCTGGACGTCGAAGTCTGCCGCGAAGGCAAGATCCACCGTCAGCGGTTCAACCGCGGCGTGCCGATGAAAGATCTCGAAGTTATCGGCAGCACCGACAAGACGGGGACGAAGGTGTCTTTCATGCCCGACGCCGATATTTTCGAAACGGTCGAATTCAACTACGACACTATCCGCACGCGCCTGCGCGAGGTCGCTTATCTCAACAAAGGATTTACGGTCAATCTTATAGACAAGCGCGACGGGCGGGAAAAGAACGAAACGTTTAAGTTCGATAACGGTATTCTCGATTTCGTCGAGTATCTCAACCGCAACAAAGAAACGCTTTTCCCTCAGGCGCTCTATATCGAAAAGAAACTCTCGGACAGCGAAGTCGAGATCGCGATGCAGTACAACGACGGCTATAACGAGAATATCTACGCTTACGCAAACAACATCAACACCGAAGAAGGCGGCACGCATCTCGACGGTTTCCGCAACGCGCTGACGAAAATCATCAACGACTACGCGCATAAAAACGGGATGATGAAGGACGACGACAAGCTGTCCGGCGAGGACGTCCGCGAGGGTATAATCGCCATCGTTTCCGTCAAACTCAAAAATCCGCAGTTCGAGGGTCAGACAAAGACCAAGCTCGGCAACAGCGAAATGCGCACGATAGTTTCCAAAGTCCTGACCGACGGGCTCGGAACGTATCTCGAGGAAAATCCCCAACAGGCAAAGGAACTCGTGCTTAAGACGATAACCGCGGCTCACGCACGCGACGCGGCGAGAAACGCGCGCGAGCTTACGCGGCGTAAAGGCGTGCTCGAAAGCTCGACTTTGCCCGGAAAACTCGCGGATTGCTCGGACCGCGATCCTTCGACTACGGAAATATATATCGTCGAGGGCGATTCGGCGGGCGGTACGGCTAAGCAGGGCAGAGACCGCCGTTTCCAGGCAATACTTCCGCTCCGCGGCAAGATACTCAACGTGCAGAAAGCGCGGCTGCACCGCATACTCGAAAACGCGGAGATCAAGGCGATGATCACTGCGTTCGGTTGCGGCATAGGCGAGGAGTTCGACGAGTCGAAACTGCGTTACGACAAAATAATCTGTATGACCGATGCGGACGTAGACGGTTCGCATATAAGAATACTCCTGCTTACGTTCTTCTATAATTTCATGCGCCCGCTCATCGAAAAAGGTCACGTATACAGCGCGATGCCGCCGCTTTACAAAATAAGCAAGGGCAAGCGCATAGAATACGCGTATTCGGACCCCGAGCTTGCGAGCAAACTGGACGAAATGGGACGCAAAGGCTGCGAAGTACAGCGGTATAAGGGTCTGGGCGAAATGAGCAAAGACCAGCTTTGGGAAACCACCATGAGTCCCGAACACCGCACGCTTGTCCGCATAACCATGGACGACGCTTTCGAAGCGGATGAAATTTTCTCTACGCTTATGGGCGATCAACCCGAGCTTCGCCGCAAGTTCATCGAAGAAAACGCGAAGCTGATCGAAACCAAAGATCTCGACGTATAAGGAGGGGAAGGAAATGGCTGTAAAAAAAGACGAAAAACCCAGAGTTCCGGACAATACCAAATTCCTGAACGTAAAACTGAACGACGAGATGAAACAGTCGTTTATCGCCTACGCAATGGCTGTCAACGTTTCGCGCGCCATACCCGACGTGCGCGACGGACTGAAGCCCGTTCACCGCAGAATACTCTATGCGATGAACGAACTGGGCATAACTTCGGATAAACCTTACCGTAAGTGCGCGAGAATAGTCGGCGACGTTCTCGGTAAATATCACCCGCACGGCGATTCGTCGGTGTACGACGCGCTCGTCCGTCTTGCGCAGGATTTCTCGATCAGAGAACCGCTCGTGGACGGTCAGGGTAACTTCGGCTCTGTGGACGGCGACCCCGCCGCCGCAATGCGATACACCGAAGCCCGGCTTTCCAAGATCGCGAGCGAGATGCTCCGCGATATAGATAAAGAAACTGTGGACTGGCAGGGCAACTTCGACGAAACGCTCGAAGAACCTACGGTGCTTCCCGCGCGCTTCCCGAACCTGCTCGTCAACGGCTCTGACGGTATAGCCGTCGGTATGGCGACCAACATTCCGCCGCATAACCTCGGCGAGGTGATCGACGGCGTGTGCGCGCTCATCGACAATCCCGAGATCACGGTGGACGAACTTATGAAGTTCGTGCCCGCGCCCGATTTCCCGACCGGCGGTCTTATAATGGGACGCGCGAACGTGCGTTGCGCTTACCGGACCGGTCGCGGCGGCATAGTCATGCGTGCAAAGACCGAGATAGAGGAATATTCTTCGGAACGCGGCGGTACGCGTTCGCGTATAATCGTTACCGAATTGCCGTATCAGGTCAATAAAGCGCTACTCATAAAGTCGATCGCAGACCTTGTAAAGGATAAGAAGATCGAGGGCATATCCGACGTCAAAGAGGAATCGGACAGAGACGGTATGCGCATAGTCATAGAGGTCAAACGCGACGCTCAGCCGCAGGTCGTCCTCAATATGCTGTACAAGCACACCAATCTTCAGGTATCCGACGGAATAATCTTCCTCGCGCTCGTCAACGGCGAACCGAAGATAGTCAACCTCAAAGAGATGCTGTATTGGTATCTCGAGCATCAGAAGGACATAATCACGCGCCGCACGCGTTACGATCTCGAAAGAGCGCAGGAGCGCGAACATATCGTCGAAGGACTTGTCAAAGCGCAGGAAAACATCGACGAGGTAGTGAACATAATCAAGACGAGCCGCGACCGCTACGAGGCGGGCGAAAAGCTCATGAGCAGGTTCTATCTTTCGGATAAGCAGGCGAACGCGATACTCGATATGCGTTTGTCCCGCCTTACTTCGCTCGAAGTCGAATCGCTCCGTCGCGAGCTTGCCGAACTCGAGGAAAGAATAGCCGATTATAAGAGCATTCTCAACAATCCGTCGCGCGTTCTCGACATAATTAAGACCGAACTTATCGAGGTCAAGGAAAAATACAATACGCCGAGAAAGACCGAACTTTGCATAGACTACGACGAGATCGACATCGGCGACCTGATCGAGAAAGAGGACGTCGTCGTTTCGATGACGCACTTCGGTTATATCAAGCGTCTGCCCGTCACGGAGTATAAACCTCAGCATCGCGGCGGCAAAGGCATAACCGCGCACAAGCCGAAAGAAGAGGACTTCGTCGAGACCATGCTTACGACGTGCACGCACGACAACCTTATGTTCTTTACGAACAAGGGGCGCGTTTACTGCATAAAGGCATACGAAGTGCCCGAGGCGGCGCGGACGACGCGCGGCAGGGCGATAGTCAATCTTCTTCAGCTCGGCGAGGACGAAAAAGTCACCGCGGTCATTCCTCTGACCGAAGATCAGACGAAGGGCAACCTGATGATGGCTACGAAACTCGGCATGATCAAGAAAACTCCCGTCGATCAGTTTGCCAAGATACGTAAGGGCGGCAAGATCGCGATCGCGCTCAACGAGGGCGACGAGCTTATAAGCGTTCAGTTCACCGGCGGGCGCGACGAACTTCTTATCGCGTCGTCGTCGGGTAAGTGCATACGTTTCTCCGAGGACGACGTGCGCGCTATGGGGCGCGATACGATGGGCGTGCGCTCGATGCGTCTGGACGCGGGCGAAGCCGTGGTCGATATGACCGTCGTTTATTCGGGTTGCGAAGTCCTGACCGTATCGCAGTACGGTTACGGCAAGCGCACCGACATCGACGAATACCGTCTGCAGTCGCGCGGCGGCAAGGGCGTCAAAGCCGGCGTATTCAACGATCAGACGGGCAAACTCGTGAATCTCAAACTTATTTCTCCCGACGACGATATTATGCTCATCGCGGATAACGGCACGATCATACGACTTCGCGCGAAAGAAATTTCCAAGATTTCCCGCGATACGCGCGGCGTACGCATGATGAAAGTCAAGGGCGAAGGGCAGGTAGTATGCGTAGCCAAAGCCGAGCCTTACGAGGAAGAGGAAGAAGTTACGGAATAATAAAGACGATAAAAACGAAAGCGTCCGCGCCGTAAAATGCGCGGGCGCTTTTTCTTTGTCGCAAAGATTATACAACAATTTTATATTTCGCAATTTTAATATTTGACTGAATTTGCGGAATGGAACGGTCGAGAATCAGATTGCCGTTCGGACAGAAAATAACATAGCAAACCGACACAATGAAAGCCGAGATTCCGTAAGGAGTTTTGGCTTTGACTTTATATTTTTTCGATAAACATATTGTATATTTGTTTCTTCTTTTGTGTCGCGTAAGCAAATGCTATCGCCGTTCCGCTTTTGGGTTGATAATCGGACAGATGCTTATTGGGCGATTTCCGTATAGGCGGTTTATAGTCTTTGTTGTAATAGAAAATGCAAACGTCGCTTGTGTCGATCATTTCTTGGTTTCGCATTATGTAAGCGTTCTTATTTGCCTTAATTGCTTTTTGGGAATCGACGGCTTCTTCGTAGTCGGCATAGTGGACTTCGTGTTTCATTGCTTGCGAGAAAAACCGTTCGCAACTTTCCCGTTCCCCCTTGGAAGTATAGGCTGTTTCGTGGGGCGCATTATAAGACACTCTTTTTATTTGCGGATATTTCTTTTTCAGTGTAGTAACTATTTTCCAACAAAGAAAATCGAACTCGCTTCGGCTACCGAATAGAAATGTGTCGGCGCCCTTCGCTATAAGAGAAGAAAGGGTATTGAACAATTTGACTTTTATCTGTTCTGTATTATTTACCGTTCTGTGTCCGATAAAGCAAATGGTCATAGAAAAATCCTTATAGGGTTGTATTTACAACCATTATATCATATTTCAATAAAAAATAAAAGCATTTAGGGTTGTAAATACGTCCATATGTTAAAAATATAATTTGGTAAAATATAGTTGTAAAAACAACCGTAGGAGAACGTATGAAGTTAAGCACGGCGGTGGCATTACGAATAAGCAATATTCTGCGTGAAAAGAATATGTCTCAATATAGGCTGGAAAAAAATATTGCTATGCCGCACAACACAATGAAAACATTGATGAGCGAACGAAACAGCGGCGTAAATCTGAAAACGGTAATGCAGATAATTCGCGGACTTGATATGACAACGGCGCAGTTTTTTGACGATCCGTTATTTGAAAACCCCGACTTGGAAATTGATTAATAGATAAGGCGGCAAAAAATGGCAAATAAAGAAGTAAGTGTTTTAGGCTTACATATCCTGAGCATATCGACGAACAAACCAAAAGTATCAAACTGAACCGCGAAAAAACATTCATTCGCAATATATTTCGTATGATTCGGACAAATTATGATTTTCGCGGTTTTATGATAGGATAAGGGTTGCAAAACACATTGTGCGGTGATATAATACACTCATGAGTTTTACGGAAATCTGGAATTCGGTAGTAGACTTTTTCGAGAATAACGGTTGGTCTATAGTGATTTTTCTCGCGGTTCTGGTCGCGGGAGTAATTATCGTACGCGCTCTGTGTTACGGACTGAACCGTATCCTTCTGAAAAGCAGGGTGGAAAAGACTCTCGTCGGCTTTATAGTCGCCGTTTTGAGGTTCGTTCTTTATCTCGTGCTTGTTTTCGTGCTGGCGGGTATAATGCACATAGATATGACCCCGCTTGCGTCCGCGCTGTCCGCCGCGCTCGTCGCCATCGGTCTTGCGCTACAGAACAGCCTGTCCAATATCGCCAACGGCGTGATAATCATATCAACGCACCCGTTCAAGGAAGGCGATTACGTGGACATAGGCGGCACCGCAGGCACTGTCAGTTCGATCGGTATGTTCGTGACCATGCTCGTTACTCCGGACAATAAAAAGGTCATGCTGACGAACAGCAAGGTCATGGATAATTATATAATCAATTATTCCGACCGTCCGACCCGCCGCGTCGATATGGTTATTTCGGTGGACTATTCGTCCGACGTGGAGGAAGTCAAGCGCGTACTCCGCAAAGTGACCGACGCGCATCCGCTCGTGCTCGACGAGCCCGAACCGAACGTGCGTCTGCACGAAATGGGCAAGAGCAGTCTGGACTTTATAGTGCGCGTGTGGGTGAACAACGACGATTACTGGAGCGTGTACTGGGATCTCAACGAACAGATATTCGCCGCGCTCAAAGCCGCGAATATCGAAGTGCCGTTCGATCAGATCGACGTCAATATCAAGAATAATAAGGACAAGGGGGTATAATTTATGTCTGTGTTTTTGCAAATAATCTCCGAAGCCGAAGCGGAAGCCGCAACTATGAAATTCAGCGTGACGATGATCGTTACGTTCGCGTTGTCGCTGTTGCTTCTTATCGTCCTTATTGCGCTTATCCTGCCGCATAAAAAGAAGTCGCCTGCGTTTTATGCGCTTAAAAGTCTGAAAAAAGCGCTCGCCGCGAGCGAAGATTTCGTCAAAAAGCCTTGCGACGACACGCTTAAAAAGCTTCGCAAAGCGGCGCGGTCGTGCGACAGGAGCATTACCGCTGCGATATATAAAGGACTTGTCGAACTCAATCCCGCGCGGGAAGCGAACGATGAAACGGTCAAGATCTGCGGTTGTCTGAAAACGTCGAAAGCGGACGAAAAGACTATGGCGGAGTTCGCCGAAATAGCGTATCGCAACACTCTGCACGCAACAGGCATTGCGGAAACGCTTGCGGGACGCGAAAAGGAAGAAGGACCTTTCGCTCTCTCCGGCGCGAAAGGCGCGAAATCGTATCTCGATTCGGTAAGAAAAAACAGGAGCGGCGGAGTCGCGGAAGAAGTTCGGAACGACGCGGCGGACGAAACCGAAGAAAAGACCGAAGAATAATAGACAATATTTTGATGAAAATGTCCGTGCATAAGCGCACGGGCATTTTTTTATGCATACGTTGATGAGTCGGCGAAATTTTCTCCGGATCGGTATTTTTTGCGCGGGATCGAATTCCGGAGTCGGCGAAACCGGTATATAAAAAATCCGAGAAATTTGCGAAAATTATATTCAAATACTTGACGGGGGGGGGTAATAATATATAATGTTTTTAATAAAAAGGAGATCGAAAAATGAGTGATTCAAATGATAAACCTTATTTGAAATACCGCGACAGATTCAAGCTGTTCGGTATTTTAAGCATTGCGGCGAACGCGGTTCTTGCCGTCACCGCAATAATCGTATTGTTCGTGCCGATGTTCGAAATCGACTTGATCATAACGTCGGAGTGGTTTTCGCTTTTCAATGAAATAATATATCCGTTCGAAGGAGGTTTTTCCGAAGGTTTTGCATTTATTATTTTGGGCGGCATAGAGTTTATTGCAGCGGCGGCGATGCTCGTCGTTTCGGTAATTAAAGGAATTTCGGAATTGATAAATCCCGACAATTTTGCTTTGAAACGGTATGATGATCTGAAAAAACGCAACAGCACCGGCATAGTAATGAAAAAAGCGAAGAACTTTTATGCGGGCGGACAAATAGGATTGCTTGTTTCCGGGTTGTTTTTTATAGTTATGGGGATTCTATTCAACAGAGCGTTCGCGGGAGATTACGGCGACGAAACGCGAATCACGGGCTATTTTGCGCTTTGCACCGGAGTAAACGGACTGATAGCGTTTGCCGTAATATTCATTTTGGGATATATAGTACTTTCGATAGCGGCAAGTGCGATACGCGGAAAGATAGAAACCGAAATAATAAAAAAGGAATACGAAGTCGAAAAAAACTCCACCGAAAACAACGGGTCGTCCGACAGATAAAACTTATCGTCGGCGGCGCGTTCATTGCTTATCCGAACGGGAATGAAATCAATGCGAAAATCCGCAGACCTCGGGTCTGTGGATTTTTTGTTTCATTTTATTGACAAAATTTCCCTCATGTTGTATAATATTAAACGATAATTAAACAGTCGTTTAATCGTTTATTATGCGCATAACGACGCATAATAATCAAGAGGTAATATTGAAAAAAATATACGACATTACGGGAATGACCTGCGCGGCTTGCTCGGCGGCGGTAGAGCGCGCGGCGGGAAAAGTTCCGGGCGCGGATAAAGCGGAGGTATCCCTTCTCGCCGCGTCGCTTACGGTGGAGGGGGACGCGGATCCGGCTGCGGTTATTGCCGCGGTGCGCGGAATAGGTTACGGCGCGTCCGAAAAGACCGAAGCGCATTCGGTCGGCGCGGCTCACGCGGCGGAGGCTGCAAGGCTGCTCGGACGCCTTATACTATCCGTCGTTCTGCTTTTGCCGATCATGTATCTTGCAATGGGCGGTATGATAGGATTACCGCAACCGGGCGGACTTGTCGGCGCGCGCATAAGCGTGACCGTGCAATGCGTGCTTACGGTCGCGGTCATGATAATAAACCGCAGATTTTTCATATCCGCCGCGCGCGGACTGACGCATATGTCCATGAATATGGATACGCTCGTGTCGCTCGGCTCTCTGGCGTCGTTCGGAGTGGGAATAGCCGGGCTTGCCATGACGTATGCGGCGGGCGGCGAAGCGGAGCTTGCGGAAGCGCACAGATTCATGTATTTCGATTCGGCGGCGATGATACTTACGCTCGTTACCGTCGGAAAATTTCTCGAGGCGGTATCCAAAAAACGCACGACGTCGGCGATCGACGGACTGATCGGACTGAAGCCCTCGCACGCGCGCGTCGAGATCGACGGCAGGGAAACAATCGTCCCAATCGGATCTTTGAATATAGGCGATATATTTATAGTGAAAGCGGGCGAGAGCATTCCGACCGACGGCGTTGTGACGAGCGGCGAAGGCGCGTTGAACGAAGCGGCGATTACGGGCGAGAGCATTCCGCGCGACGTCAGAGAGGGCGACGGAGTTATAGGTTCGTGTCTGCTCGAAAGCGGGTATATAAAAGCGCGCGCCGAGCGCGTGGGCGAGGATACTACGCTGTCCCGCATAATAGCGGCGGTGGAGAACGCCTCCGCGTCCAAAGCGCCCGTAGGCAGGCTGGCGGATAAAATAAGCGGTATATTCGTGCCGTGCGTTATCGGCGTGGCGCTCGCCGTATTTCTCGTATGGCTGTTTGTAAGCGGGTTCGACGTCGGTCGCGCCGTCGTGTTCGCGGCAAGCGTGCTCGTCATTTCGTGTCCGTGCGCGCTCGGGCTGGCGACTCCCGTCGCGATAACCGTCGGCGTGGGCAGAGCGGCGAAAGAGGGCGTGCTCGTGCGCTCGGCGGCGGCGCTCGAAAGCGCGGGAAAGATTACGACCGTGGCGTTTGATAAAACCGGAACGGTGACCGAAGGCAAACCGCGCGTATCGAGTATGGAAGGCGACGCGGCGCACCTTGCGGCTGTCGCGGCGATCGAACGGCTGTCGTCGCACCCGCTGTCGCTCGCGATCGTCGAGTATGCGGCGGAACAGGGCGCGGCGGAGCTCGACGGCTCGGACTTTTCTCAGTTCTACGGCGGCATTTCGGGCACGGCAGACGGCAGGAAATATACCGTCGGTTCGGTTGCGCTCATGGAAAAGCGCGGAGTGGATACGAGCCGTTTCGACACGCTTAAGGAAAACGCGGCGGAAGAGGGCGGAAGCGTGCTTATCGCCGAATGCGACGGTAGCGCGGTGCTCGCGTTCGCTGTTACGGACAGTATAAGACCCGAAAGATCGGAAGAGCACACGTCTGAACTCCAGTCACTTACAGGAATCTCGT
>CANDJX010000041.1 GCA_947385185.1 uncultured Clostridia bacterium | reverse complement strand
TTGTCTTTGCCGAGGGTCAGGAGCGCGTCGGCGCGAAGTTCCGTCGGGATGTGTTTAAGGACTTCGTTTATTTCCGCAATGGAAAGCTCGGAAAAAATCCCGGCGACTTTTTCCGTTTCGTTTTCCTTTATGTATGCGGTTATGTCTGCCGCGATTTTTTCGCAAGCGGTAGCATCCGGTTTGTAGTTTTCTTCCGTCATGGCTACCTCCTTTTTTCCCGTTGTTCTATTATAACGCGCCGCCGCTCATTTTGCAACCGTTTCCGCGGCTTTCGCACGTCATAATTCCTTAAAATTTTTATGTAAAATAACATTAAATATTTTTAATGTCGCAATCGCCGAAAATCGTTTGCTTTTTCACCGCTTCGTGTAGTATACTTTCATAAGTGGTCATGAAAGATAAAACAGAATCTCTGACGGATTATATGATCGGCGTGCGTCGGCATATTCATTCCGATCCGGAGCTGTCCGGAGAGGAGTACCGCACGAGCGCGTTCATCGAACGCGAGCTTATCCGATTCGGGCTTACTCCGAGGAAGGCGCATACCGGGCTGATTGCGGACGTTAAGGGAACGGGGACAAAAACGGTCGCGTTACGCGCCGACTTCGACGCGCTGCCGATTGCGGAACGGACGGGATTGCCGTTTGCGTCGGAAAGCGGCAATATGCACGCCTGCGGACACGACGGTCATACCGCCATGCTTCTCGGCGCGGCGAAATATCTTTCGACTTTTGCGCCGAAAAACAACGTCCGACTGATTTTTCAGTACGGAGAGGAGGGCGAGGGCGGCGCCGCGACCATGATCGAACACGGCGCGCTCGACGGCGTGGACGCGATTTACGCCTTTCACCTGTGTCCCGAGCTCGAAAAAGGAAGCGTCGGGACGAACCGCTCCACGCTGTTTGCGGGCGTTGCGGAGTTCGACGTAAAGTTCGTCGGCAAAAGTTCGCACTGCGCCTGTCGTGAAAACGGCAAAGACGCGCTTGCGGCGGCGGTAGACTTTTGCGCGCGGCTCGATTCCTGCCGCGGCGGAAAAAGCGGCACGCTTTTGCATTGCGGCGCGCTGAAAGCCGGCACGGCGCGTAACGTCGTCGCGGGCGAAGCCGAACTTAAATGTTCGTTCAGATTTTTCGATAAAGCGGATAGGGAACTTATACTTTCCCGCGTTCGGGAGCTTGTCGCGGGCATAGACGAAGTTCGCGGTACGAAGGGCAGTCTCGAAATAAAGGCGATATATCCGCCGCTCGTAAACGATCCCGCGTGCGTCGACAGACTCGGGAAACTGACGCGGCTTACCGACATGGACGGACGCTATACGGCGGAGGACTTCGCGTTCTATCTCGAGCGCGTTCCCGGGTGCATGGCATGGCTCGGAGTCAAAGACGAGGATCATACTTCCGCGCTTCACAGCGACGCGTTCGACTTCGACGAAACCGTGATGCGAACCGGCGCGGAATTATTCATAAAATTGGCAGATACAGGAGCTTGAAAAAATGGCAGAAGAAATAATGAAATCGGCGGTCGTCGGCGCGAAAACGGGACGGAGAGACGAATTTACCACGGAAGAATTACCCGGTAAATGGACGGCGTTCAAAGCGACGTTTTCCTGCGGTATGTCGAAAGTGCTTATCGCGAGTTTGTTTTGCATATTGTTTTGTTCGCCCGCGATCGCGTGGGTAGTGGTATTCACGTCGCTGTTTCTTTCCCGCGTGGGCTCGTCGTTCCCTTACGGAATATTCGACGGGCTCGGTTACGCCGGACCCGGCGCGCTTACAGAGGGACTGAACACGGCGAACGTACTCGGCGCTATGCGGTATTACGAGTACGCGCTTATCGAGTTTTCGGTGCTCGTTCCGTGCATAGCCGTCGGCGCGATAGGTCTCGGCGGACTTGTATACGTCGCGCGTCTTTCTATGTTCGGCGGTACGGAAAGCCGTAGTATAAAAGTGATCCGCGCGTTCTTCACGGGCGTGAAATACACCTGGTCGCGCGCTCTCGTCGGCGGCGCTCTCGTCGGCGCAAGTATTTTCCTTATGATATTCTGCGCCTATGTATTCGACGCGTACGCGCTCGGCGTCGGCGGCAAAATAGTCACTATGATTTTTTCGATCGCGCTCATTGTGCTTGCGAGCATTTACGCGTTTTATCTCGTAACCATAGCCGCGAATTATACGAATCCTTTCGGCGCGACGCTCAAAGACGCGCTCGTGCTTACGTTCGTCAGAATGCCTGCGAATTTGCTTTGCGCGGTGTTTGCGTCGCTCATAATCGGGCTGGCGTTCTTATTTATATTGCTTTTCGGCAGTTCCACTTTCGGCACTATAATCTGGTTCGTTCTGTTCTTCATCGGTTTTTACGCGGTCTGCGGAATATTCGTTGCGTTCGATCAGTCGTCGTTCGCAAAGAAGATCAACGACGGTATGGCGGAACGCGAAAGCAAAGCGCGCGCCGAGCAATCGTATGCGGCGATCCGTGCGGCGAAAGCGGCGGGCGAGCGTCAGACAAAGAGCAAGCCGGCTTCGACGGCGAAATACGTCAATCCCAAAAAGAAGAAAAAGCAGCCCGAATCCGAAAAAAAACCCGAACGTACGAAAAAAGAAGCGGGCGGATATTCGGAAGCCGAGCTTAAGCAGATGGCGGAAGATAAGCGCAGGCTTATCGAAGAAGAAAAAACAAAGGAGAATGTCCCGACCGAAGATATGTCGGTATACGAAGACGACGAATGATAATCGGGTTCAAACAGTCTGAAGAATACTATCTTTCCGGATCCGAGGAAAGCAGCGCGAGGGGCGACGGTTTTCGGTCGCTCCTTTACGCGCGTAAAGCGGCGGAGTACGGAACTCGCGACGGCAAGCTCCGCATGGCTCTCGCGCTTTACGAAACGGGCAATCTGTCCGACGCGCTCGACGAATATATGGATCTGTATCTGGGCGGTGACAAGAGCGGCGAAGTTTTTGCGGGTATCGTGAAAACGCTTTGCGCGATGACGCGCTACGCTTCGGCGCAGACGTTTATTTACGAAGGGAAGATGCTCGGCGTGTTTCCCGAATCGTTCTTTCAGCCGCACACCGACGCCGAGGCGAGCGAAATCAACGGAAAACTTTTACAGCTGTATCCGGATAACGCCGCCGACGTGGAAATGGCGGCAACCATATATATGTCCAATCGCGGCGACATAATGAACGATAAAATGTACGTTACGGATATGCTTCTTACGAACAGAAAGAGCGGATACGGATCGCGGCTGTTCGGAACGGCGAGTATCGCCACTCCCGAGCGCATGAGCGTGCAGGCGGCGCAGACTTATATGAATATGTATAACCGCCTTTCGGAAAGCGAACGACTTGTTCCGCAACTTCTTGCGACGCGCATAATCGCGCTTACCGTGCTCGGGCGCAATAATGAAGTCCAGCAGGCTGTCGACGAATTGGCGGCGGCGGAAATGCCGGACGAGCCATACGACCTGTATAAGTGCGCCATTGCTTCCATGTGCGTCGGCGACAGTATGCTCGCGGCGGATTATCTCGAGGAACTGATTACCATAATCCACGAAAAAAGCCTGCTCATATGCGCGGCGATCGCGGAAATGAATATAAACGAATACGAACGTGCGGCGGAATTGTTCGGCAGAGTGCTTGTTATCGACCCGGATAATTATATAGCGAAATATTGGCTCGCGCGGGTGCACGGAAAGAAGAACTGCAGCGCGGATTTCGACTCGCCGCTTCCCGCGGAAGAAGAAAAGTTGCTGCGCGGCGTGCTTGCCGAAGTCGTCGAATCGCCCGAAACGCCGACCGTAATCGACGCCGAAACCGAAGCGAAGCTCCGTAGCCTCGTCAAATACGGCAACGGTTCGTTCGCGGTCTATGCCTGTTGCGCGCTTGCGGCGTTGGGGCTTTGTCCCGAGCTTTTGAAACGCGAGCTTCTGACGCCCGAACATCACACCGATTTCGTGCGGGAAGTCGCCGTCGAAATGTTGATGACGTATCCAGACGAGCCCATCGAGGTGTTTGCATTCGGGATAAAAGAACTGCATATGCCGATCGATCTCGACCGGCTCGAAAAAGACGGCTGTTCTTACGAAGCCGCGCGGGCGTATCTGCTTGCATACGTCACGTCGAGACTGTTCGAAGCGGGGAAAGAGGAGCAGATTACGGAGGTCATGCGCGAGCATTTCGCCCGGCTTTCGGATTGCGACCTTTCGAGCGAGTCGAGCATTCAGAGCGCGGCTGCGGCGATCCTGTACGTTGCAGGCGCGCCGGGCGTAAAAAATCCGCGCGAAGCGTCGTTGTTATTCTCCAAAGCCACCGAAGAAAATACGATCGAATTCGGTAAATTGCTCGGCGGCAAACCGATAAAAAGAGGCAGAAAATCATGAATCTCGAATCTCTTTTCGAAAAAGAGCTGCGCGCGTATTTCGGAACGCATAAAGGACTCGATCCGGATAAGATCGACGATATAGCGATCGCGGTATACAACGAATGGTCGGATAAGCCGTGCGCCGAGCTCGGCGGGAAATCGCCGCGCGCTTTTGTCGCGGAAATCGACGACCCGGGCGCATTGATCGACGGCGCAATGGAGAGCGTACGGCGCGGCGGCGAGCCGTCGCCGCTCTATGCCGAACGCATAGCGTCCATGCCTGCCGCGGTAAGTAAACTGACCGAAGTTTTGTCAGATTCCGCCGAATCCGAAGCCGTGCGGACTGCGGCGGCGCAAATGCTTTCCCGCGCCGAAAAATTGCCGACGCGCGAGTTTATCGAGCTCGTTTTCGACCCCGATACGCCGACCGATCTGCGCGAAACGCTCATCGACCGACTGAAATACGAAAAAGATATAAGCGGCGCGCTTATAGAGCGAATACCCGAAACCGAGGGCGAGAGCAAAATGATCCTTGCCGAACTTCTCGTAAGCACGGGCGTGACCGATGACCGTATATTCGAAATGCTCGTCGGTATGCTGGACGACCGGGTGTCTTTGCCGTTTGCGTCGCAGCTGCTTGCCGAATACGGCGATCCGCGCGCGATAGAAAAATTGAGCAAACTTGCCGAAACGTGCGATTACGCCGATTATACCGAACTGCGCAATGCCGTGGAAATGCTCGGCGGCGAACTGACGCTCAGATTGAACTGGGACGGCGACGGCACGTATAAAATTATCAAGGGCGAATAAATTAGGTGTATGGAATATAAAACCGTCACCCTTGACGACGTAAAGAACAACGCCGAATTCAACGCGCTCATTTCCGGGCAACAGGAATATCTCGAACGGCTCGGTTATACCGAGCACGGACGCAGACATATAGGTTACGTATCGCGCGTGACCGCGAATATTCTGGAAGCGACGGGTTTCGACCGCCGCACCGTCGAGCTCGGCGCGATTACCGGCTGGGTGCACGATATAGGCAATATGCTGAACAGGAAGTACCACGGACTGACGGGCGGCGTGATAGCGTATAACGTGCTCATGCGCATGGGCATGGATCCCGCCGAAGCCGTGCTTGTAAGCAATGCGGTCGGCAATCACGAGGAGGAAGTCGGCGTAGCCACCAATCCGTTGTCCGCCGCGCTTCAGCTTGCCGACAAGTCGGACGCGCACAGAAGCCGCATAAACCGCAGTAATTACGACGAGCACGATATTCACGACCGCGTGAATATGTCGATAAAAAAGAATTATCTGGTTGTGGATAAAGAAAAACAGGTCATGCGTCTTGTCATAATCATGAGTTCTTCGTCCGCGCCGATGGAATATCTGCAGATATATCTGTCGCGCATGGTAATGTGCGAAAAAGCCGCGACTTACCTCGGATATACTTTCGAGCTCGTAATAAACGGAGTGCTTATAAATCATCACCGTCGCTCGGTCGGGACGCGCATCAAACTTCGCGGAGCGGAAAAAGAACTTACGCCGTCCGAGCCCGATCGGAACGACGATACGGAGTGAATATGAACGATAAAAAAGTAAGGACGAGATTTGCGCCTTCGCCGACGGGGTATCTGCACATCGGCGGGATGCGTACGGCGCTTTATGCGTACTTGTTTGCAAAACAGCACGGCGGCGATTTCATTCTTCGCCTCGAGGACACCGACCGCGAACGTCTTGTGGGCGACGCGGCGCAGATCATTTACGATTCGATGAAAGAAGCCGGGCTTATGTACGACGAGGGACCCGACGTCGGCGGAGCTTACGGACCGTATATTCAGTCCGAACGCCGCGAGATATATTTGCGATATGCGGATAAGCTCATCGAGAGCGGCGACGCGTATTATTGTTTCTGCACCAAAGAGCGACTGGACGAAATGCATAAGTCGGGCGCGACCAAGTACGACAAAAAGTGTATGAGTTTGCCTTTGTCGGAAGCGAAAGCGCGCGTCGCGGCGGGCGAGCCGTACGTTATAAGGCAGAACGTTCCGACCGACGGCGAATACACATTCCACGACCATGTGTTCGGCGACGTCACCGTGCCTTACGCCGACCTCGAGGATAACGTGCTTATCAAGAGCGACGGACTGCCGACCTATAATTTCGCGAACGTTATCGACGATCATCTTATGGGTATAACTCACGTCATTCGCGGCGTCGAGTATCTTTCGTCTACGCCGAAGTACGATTTACTTTATCGCGCGCTCGGTTGGGAACCGCCCGAATACATACACCTTCAGCCGATAATGCGCGACGCTCAGCACAAACTTTCCAAACGTTACGGTGCGGCGAGTTATAAGGATTTTATAAACAAAGGCTATCTTAAAGACGCGATCGTGAATTATATCGCACTGCTCGGTTGGAGCCCGAAAGACAATACCGAAAAGTTCGACATGGACTATATGATCGAAAATTTCTCGCTTGCCGGGTTGTCTAAATCGCCGTCGATATTCGACGAAGCAAAACTCCGTTGGCTTAACGGCGTATATATCAAAGAGATGACGGACGAAGAATTTTACGAGCACGCTTTGCCGTTTCTTAATCGGGTCGAATATCTGAAAGGGTATGATCTGAAATATCTTGCGTCGCTTTTGCATTCGCGTTGCGAATCGTTCGCGGACGTAGGCGACAGTAAATACTTCACGGATATGCGAATCGACGACGGCGACCTGTCCGTAAATCTGACCGAATTTATGACGAAATTCGACGGGCTTACGCCCGACCTTTTCGCCCATGCGAAAAATAAAACCGATGCGGCGATTGCAAAAGCCATGATCCCCGACTTAATGCGCATAACGAAAGAGCGCTGGGGCGACGGCTTATATCCCGCGCTCGAAGCGTATGCGGCGGAAAAGGGGATAAAGAAAGGCGCGGTGCTTTGGATCTACCGCATTGCCATA
Source organism: uncultured Clostridia bacterium (assembly GCA_947385185.1). Taxonomy (GTDB): domain Bacteria; phylum Bacillota; class Clostridia; order Christensenellales; family Pumilibacteraceae; genus Protoclostridium. The sequence continues at coordinate 4,562 of CANDJX010000041.1, read as the reverse complement.
ACGGCTTCGCCCGTCACCCCCGGCGGCGCGACCGAGATGGCAAAACTCCTCGGACTCGACCGTACGCTTGAGCGGTTTTCCAAAGCCCTCGACGTGCTCGGTTAATAGATTGCTTCGGACGAATAAAAATAGACTGGATTGCTTCGGCGTAGCCTCGCAATGACGAATAAGAAACACCCTTACGTCATTGCGAGGAGCGAAGTGACAAAGCAATCCAGAAAATATAACCGCACAGAGCGCAAAAAGCAATCCGATAGAGGACGGATAAAACCCCGACTGGATTGCTTCGGCGTAGCCTCGCAATGACGAGTGAGAAACAATGCCTCGCAATGACGAATAAAAAACTATAAGTGCTTGTCTTTGCATAAAAGCATAGCGGCTGTGAAAATTCACAGCCGCTTTTATCTTTATTATGTCAAAATTTTTTCTTAAATAAAAAGATTTTCGGTACGTCTATGTATAGATATGTGTACCGATACATCATATATTTTAATGTTTTATAAAAAATAAGTCAACCGTTTGCACAATCTTTTTGCCCGAAAACAAAATTTTACATAGTTTTTTGTCAAACATTTCCCTTAATCGGTACACATATCTATACATCTATGTACCGTTTACAAAGTGCAAAACAATAAAAACTTTGCATTATTTTGTTGAAAAATAAGCGTAAAATGCGTTAGCGGGGAGGCTTGTGGAACTATTATGAAAAATTCGGTTGTCAAAAATCTTATTTGTCTTACCGTTCTTTTTTCATTGTGTTTTATTGTTTTCATTGCTGTTTTTGCATTCGGCGAAGTAAATACAGCCGAGGGTCTGATCGATACGTCTGTTGCTGTAAAAGCAGGGAACGGCGAAGATCTTTGGAACGATGAAGAAAACGGATTTAATGAAGAAGTAATGAATGATCTTATAGATAAGCTTTTTGGAAATGTAGATCCGGCATCATATATTATTGAAAACGGTTCGGAAGATTATGAAACTTACGGGGAAAGCGTTAAACTTGCCAATGACGAGATACCGGAACAGTATTATGTTGTACCCGCTTCAACTATAAATGCAAAACTTAAAAATGAAAACGGCTTGGTAGTAAAACTTGGCGGTTATGAATGGATGGCTACTTCTTTGACGTTTGCCGATATAGACGGCGAGGAAAGTATTGTCTTGACTTTATATTTATCAAATGAATTTGAAAGACAGAAATATTATATCAATAGAAATACTACAAGAGGAAACAATACATATAGTAAAAGCACCGTTCGTAATCATTTGTTAACTGATGCAAAGTATAGTTTTTTTAGCTCTACGGAAGAGGACGGGTTTGCTCGCAACTATTTGGTACAGCCAAAATACATAAAGTACCAATATGCCGAAACTATAAAAGGCAGAGATCCTTCTGCATTTCAGTATAATTTAATCAATGACGCATTGGGAGAATTATCGGAAGGTTGGTATAATAATGACTTATATAAACCCGATGAAATAATTGGCGATTATCGGTACGACGCATGGGGTGATGACTATATCTGGTTGCCGTCTTTGACCGAAGTCGGATCATCTAATGGCGCAGATACAACTTGCATATGGAAATTAAGCGCCTCGCAACGTAAACATAACGGAAGCTCATATGCGTGGTTACGTTCCGGTCAGTATAGCTCTTATATGGGTGCTCATGAATTGCAAGCCTCCGGTAAAAACGGTGCAAGTGCGTTGGATTCGACGGCAAACGGAGTGCTCCCTGCGATACATTTGAATTTAAGCGCGGCAAAGCTTGGACTGTTAGGAACTACGCTTAAAGATCCTAAAAATATAATAGCTACATATAACGGTGAAGCACAGACGCTTAAAAGCGTATATAACGAAAAACCGAAAGCAGTAAATTGGTACAATAGAAAGTGGTATGAACATACTCCCGAGTACATAAAAGTTACGCCTTCGGAAGAAGCCAAGAATGTTGGCGAGTATTTTATAAAAGTCGAGATTACACAGCAATGGCATAATGATTCGGATATGGCCATTGAAGAAGAAGGGAAAAATAACGGTTGGACGCCAGACCAAACTACAGCGGAAAAATTGAAACGCCGACCTAAGTTTGCCGGTACGCCGGATACAACCGATGCGGAACATATGGAGAGCGAAACCGTCCGATGGTTTAAGCTCATAATCGAGCCGAAAGAAGTGACGGTCACTAAGCCCGCGTATAATGCAAGTACCGGAGTTTTGACTCCGCCGACTTTCGCCGACGAAAGCGAGCTTTACGCAGATAAGCCGGCGCTTGCCACGAAATTCACCGGTACTGCGGAAAACGGAAAAGAATTCGATCAGATAGATAAAATCCCAAACCGGCGCGGTACGTATACGGCGCAGGCTGTTTTGGTGAACTCCGAAACGGACAAGACGGAGTATAAGGGCAACTACGTAATCAAAGACGCGTCAAACATGACGTGTACCGTGCAGATCAACAGGGTCAGATTGCCCATTCCCGCGACTACCGAGAGTAGTAAGCTATATACGGGCGAGGAACTGGAATTTGCGCTTACGGGATATTCGTCCGAATGGGCGGAGGTGGCGCAACTGAAGCTGCCGAGCGGCGTAACGTTAAAAGGAAGCGATGCGGACGGGTGGAAACTCGCAGCGACAGACGCGGGGAGTTATGACGTAGTTTTATCCATAAACAGCGCGGATCAGACGGATTATTGCTGGGACACGGCGAACGCGTCCGAAGAGTCCGTTACCGACAGGACGTTCACGATCACGGTGACGCGCAAAACGCTTACCGTTGACTTTACGAGCAGTAGCGGCGCGTTCCTGTTGCAGGCGGGAGCCGCAGTGATTTTAGGCGCAGAGCCGTCGAACGCCGTAACGCGCGACGACGTGGAACTCACGCTCGAATATTTCAATTCCGAAAACCCCGCGGTCAGGTTTCCGGTCACGACGGGAACGCTCGACGCGTCGACGTTAAGCCCCGGCACGTATTATCTCGTCGCGACGCTCGACGACAGCGTAGCAACGGGGAACAAGAACTACAAACTGGACGGCGGCGAAACCCGGCAGGAATTCACCGTCAGTTCGAAAAATATCACGATCGACAGTGTGAACTGGCAGTATTCGCAGAATAACGGCGTTCCGACTTCTGTCGTCGGCGGCGCGGGCGCTTCGTCGTCGTTGCCTTTCGAGGTCACGTACAACGGCAACGCGTACGTATTCGCCGTGAATACGAACGGGCTTGCCGACGCGGGCGTGAAAGTGGATTCGAGCTACGGTACGAACGGTTATGTCAACTGCTCGCAGACAAACGCGGGCAACGCGATCGCGGTTACCGTGCGACTCATTCCGTTCGACGAAAGTTTCAATTTCAACGACGCAAGCGGGAAACCGCTCCCGAATCAGTATAAAGATTTTACTTTGTACGTCAAAGTAAACAAAGCGAATATAGATTTTTCGGGCGTGGTATGGAGCGCGGACGAGCTCGAGTATAACGCTGTCAATCAGAGCGTGTCGATCAAGTCGGGATTGCCGGGCTTTCTGTCCGTTACCTCTTATTCCGAAGCGACGCACAGCGGCATAGGCGAATATACCGCAAGGGTCATGGGGCTGACGGTGACGAACCAGACCGCCGCGGCTAACTATAACATACCCACTTCGGCGCAGATAGCGGCGGAGCCTGCGTTGACGCACGCATGGAAAATAATAAAGAAAAAGATATACGTCGTATGGGTAACTACCGAGGAAACGCAGGGCGGCAACGTGATTTTCGTGCCGTCGGTGTCGGATAATTCGAAGGGCGCGATCGAATATACGTATTACAACGAAGACAAGTCGCGCAATATGACGCTCGGAGAGATATTCGCCGATTACTCTCCGACGACCATGAAAAACTATTGGGTATGCGCGCGGCTCAAGACGAGCGGCGGCGATTTCAACGCGACGAACTGCGAGCTCATCGAAGGTTCGGAAGTCGTGACCGAATCGTATCAGGGCTTCCAGGCGGGCGAGAACAAGAATCCCGTGCGCGTCGGACTGAAAGTAAATAAAGTTACTTACAACGGATCGGCACAGCCCGCCGTGATTGAAAGCGAGGGCGGCGGTCTGTCGGCTGACAATGATTTCACGATCACTTATACGCTGAACGGCGTTTCGTGCGGCGTACCGACGAACGCAGGCTTATACAGAGTGCACGTATCGCTGAACAACGGACTGGAAGGCGAGTATGCCATAACGGGACAGTGCGAGTTCGATTACGAGATCGAAAAGGCGAATTACGACGTTTCGGGCATGAAATGGGTGGACACCTTAAACGGCGACGCGGAATACACCGGACCGTATACCTGGGAATATAACTCCGACTCGGACACCAAAGGCAAGGTGCATAATCTTTCGTTCGTCGGTGACAACATCGACGGACTGACCGTAAACTATACGAACGAAGACGCTCTTACCGGGAGCGACGCGGGCGATTATACGGTAACCGTCGTATTCTCCGTGCGCGACCCGCTCAATTATAACGTACCCGAAAACATCGAATTCACCTGGACTATAAACCCGTATACACCCGATCTCTCGGG
>CANDJX010000040.1 GCA_947385185.1 uncultured Clostridia bacterium | reverse complement strand
AGATTCCTGTAAGTGACTGGAGTTCAGACGTGTGCTCTTCCGATCTTACAGCGGAGTGACTACCGCGACTTCTGCGCCGCCTATACCGTTCACCGCTACGGGCAACGAACTTGCGACCTCTCCGAGACCGCCCGTCTGCGAGAACGGATTGACTTCCGCGGCGACGAGAAGCACTCTCGGCTTACCGTCCGCGGGGGGACGCGCATATCTCTTCGGTCCCGGCGCTTTGACCTCTTTTTTCGCAGCCTTTTTCGCAGGCTTCGCGGCTTTTGCTCCGGGAGCTCCGGCAGCGGTTTTTTTCGCCGCGGGTTTCTTTGCGGACTTATCCGCATCGCTTACGGATCCGACTTTTGCCTTTACCGTCTCTACCTTTTCGGCGACGGGTTCGGGCGAGGTTTTCTTCACTTTCTTTTCTGCCATTTTATTTCCCTCTCTTATTGCTTTTTCGACGCTTTTGCTCCGCCCGCGCGCTTAGCCGCGGGTTTCTTTGTCGCAGGCTTTTCGGTGGCGGATTTCTTTGCCGCGGGCTTTTTTGCCGTTTTCTCGGTCGCGGGCTTTTTTGCCGTAGACTTCTCTGTTTTTTTTGCGGGCTGCTTTGCCGCCGTTTCGGGTTTTAAGACTACGTTTCTGATCGGCTCGGCGTCCGCATAGAACAGATACGCGCTCATGCTTTCGACGTCCATAACGATACTGTCCGTCTTATTCCTGTTCGCAACCGGTTCGCTTACCAGTTCGACGGGAACCTGATCCCAGCCGTAATAAGACGTGCGCATTATACGCTTATATCTGCCCGGGTTCACGGGAATGCGATAACCGTACCAGTCGCTCGGCGCGAAATTGATCACCGCAAGCACACGGTTGCCTTTTTTATCCCTGCGCTCGAATACGAGAACGTTGGCGCTCGCGTCGTCCGCGACGAGCCATTCGAACCCGTCCCAGCTGTTTTCGATCTCATGGAGAGCGGGCACCGTTTGATATAACCAGTTGAGTTCTTTTATAAAAGCCTGCAAGCCCTTATGCTGAGGGAACTCGGCGAGCACCCAGTCGAGCTCGCGCTGCCAGTCCCATTCCGCCCACTGTCCGAGTTCGTTGCCCATAAACAAAAGTTTTTTGCCCGGGTGCGCGAACATGAACGTAAGATAATTCCTTACCCCCGCGAATTTGAGCTCGTAATCGCCGGGCATTTTATTGATGAGCGAACCTTTGCCGTAAACGACTTCGTCGTGCGAAATGGGCAGGACGTAGTTTTCGGAGAACGCGTAATTCATCGAGAACGTAATCTGATTGTGCTTGTACTGACGGAAATAAGGATCGGACTTTATGTACGAAAGCGAATCGTTCATCCAGCCCATATTCCACTTGAAATTGAATCCGAGTCCGCCCCAGTCCGCGGGTTTTGTGACCATAGGCCACGCGGTAGACTCCTCGGCGACCATGAGCACGTTCGGATAATGTCCGAACACCGCCGTATTGAGCGTGCGGAAGAAATCGACGGCGTCGGTATTTTCATGCCCGCCGTAAGCGTTCGGAAGCCATTCGCTCCTGCCGTAATCGAGATACAGCATACTTGCCACGGCGTCGACGCGCAATCCGTCCACGTGGTATTTGTCGAACCACATCATCGCGCTTCCGACGAGAAAAGCCTTGACTTCGGGTCTGCCGTAATCGAAGCACATCGTACCCCATTCCTTATGCTCGGCGCGGAGAGGGTGCGAAGGCTCGTAGCACGGTTCGCCGTCGAAGGCGATAAGCCCGTGCGCGTCTTTCGGGAAATGCCCGGGCACCCAGTCGAGAATGACCGCGATGCCGTTTTCATGGCACTTGTTGACGAGATAAGCGAAATCCTCGGGTCTGCCGTAGCGCGACGTAGGCGCGTAATATCCGGTAACCTGATACCCCCACGAACCGTCGAAAGGATGTTCGGAAATCCCCATAAGCTCGAGATGAGTGAAGTTCATGAATTTCAGATAATATACTATTTCGTCGGCGAATTTTCTATAATCGTAATTATTGCCGTCCGCGTATTTGCGCCAGGACGCGATATTGCATTCGTAAATACTTATGGGCGCGGAATACGGTTCGGTCGCCGCGCGCTTCTTCATCCATTCGTCGTCGTCCCACCAGAAATTGTCGAGCGCGACGACCTTGCTCGCGGTGCTTCCGCGCGTTTCGTCGAAGAACGCGTAAGGATCGGCTTTTTCCCGTTCCACGCCGTCTCTGCCGAGTACGCAGTATTTATACGTCTGAAACTCCTCGACGTTTTCGATTATGCCCTCGAAAATCCCGCCTTCGGTGATACGGTACATATAATTTGCGGTGCGGTTCCAATAATTGAAATCGCCTATAACGGATACGCTCTGAGCGTGAGGCGCCCAGACGCGAAAAACCGCACGTTTTGTCGCGCGGTCGTAGTGACAGCCCATATACTCGTAAGCCGTCTGAAGCGTGCCGGAATGGAAGTAGTATTGATACTCGCTGTCGGTCATTTTCAGTCCCCCTTGTTTATTTTAATCAGTATAACATATATTCGTATAAATTTCAAGAGCCTTGCGCAATATTTTTTACATTATTTTGCACAAACTTTCCGTCCCGGTCGAAAATATAACTGCGCGAAAAACCGAAAGTTATTTCTTCGCCTGTTTCCGCGTTTCCGCGCACTCTCACGGGCGGATCCGCCTGATTGATTTTTACGAAAAGAACGCCGTCCTCTCTGCCTGTTACGACCCCCGAGTATTCCCCGCCGAGGCGCGACTCCGACGCGCGGAAACCGACGATCCGGTCGCCGCGAATGAAACCTACGGGATCTTCGCCGACGAACGATGCGACGAACATATCCGCGGGAGCGTCGGTAAGCTCGCGTTCCGCGCCCGTCTGAACGACTTCGCCCTCTTTCATTACGACGACCGATCCGCCGCAAAGAAAAGCGTCCTCGCCGAAACTGCTCGCCAGGATCACCGTTATGCCCGTTTCCGCGTTCAGTCGCTTTATATCCTCCGCGAGTTCATACCGCTCCTCGAGCGCGAAAAACGGATCGTCGACCAAAAAAGCGTCCGGTCGCCGCGCCGCCGCCCGGGCAAGCGACACGCGCCGCCGCCCGAGTTCGGTAAGTTTTTTTATTTTTACGTCGAGCACGTCGGTAAGCCCGAACATCGCCGCCGCTTCCGAAGTCCGTTCCGCCGTTTCGCGAGCGCCGTACTTCCGAAGCCGAAGCCCGTAAGAAATATTCTTCCCGACGCTTCCGCCCGAGGCGACGTCGCCGCTCCGCATAAGACAAAAATTCCGCCGTTTCGGGTCGAGCCCGTCGATGCGCGCGCCGTCCGAATAAATTTCGCCGCCCGTCACGTCGACGATCCCTCCGATCATATTCAAAAGAGTGGATTTGCCCGCGCCCGCCGCTCCGACGATCGTAGTGATCGACCCGTCGGGAAAGGTAAGGTCCACGTCTTTTACTCCGAGAGTATACAGGTCGTATTCTTTGCATACGCGCTTGAGTTCGATTTTCGCCATAACGTAATTATAACGCCTGTCAAGGTAAAAAGCAAGCGATAGTTTCCGTCTTATTTAAGTTGACTTATTCCGCGAACAGGAGTATAATTATTCCGAAAAACATTTTATGATTTTCGTATGTTTTTGCTTGCATATTTATGCGTAAAAATGTATAATATACAATATCAAACGTCAAGAGGCAATTTATTATGATAAAAGTCGGGATCATCGGCGCAAACGGTTATACGGGTTTCGAGCTCATGAGGCTACTTTCTTCGCACCCCGGGGCGGAAGTCGTTTTCGCCGCTTCGCGTTCGCTTGCCGGACAGAAGGTCGCGGATACATATCCGACGCTTAAAGGTTTTTACGGCGATATGCTTTACGAGGACGTTGATCTTAAGCGCGCCGCAAAATGCGACGTGGTCTTCGCGTGTCTGCCGCACGGACAGAGCGCGGAGATCTGCGGCAAGCTGATCGACGGCGGGACGAAGGTCGTAGACCTGTCCGCGGACTATCGCTACGACGATATAGATCTGTACGAAAAGACGTATAAAATCGAACACCCGAGAAAGGATCTCGCGAAAGAAGCGGTATACGGCTTGCCCGAATACAACCGCGACAAAATCGCGGGAGCGCGGCTTATCGGCAATCCCGGCTGTTACGTCACAGCGTCCGTCCTCGCGCTCAGACCGCTTACCGAAGCGGGCATAATCAATAAAAGAACGGTCATTATAGACGCAAAGAGCGGCACGAGCGGCGCGGGACGAAAGGGCGACGTTGCTTACAACTTCAACGAAGTGGACGGGAATTTCAAAGCCTACGGAGTGACGACGCACCGACATACCACCGAAATAGAGGAAAAGAGCGGCGCGGTCGTGACTTTCACGCCCCACCTGCTCACGATAAAGCGCGGCATACTCGCGACTGTATACTGCGATCTCATCGGAAACGAAAAGGACGTCGACGCCGCTTACGCAAGGTATGAAAAGGAACCGTTCGTGCATTATCTCGGCTCCGCCCTGCCCGATATAAAGACGGCGGCGGGAAGCAATTGCTGTTATATAGGTGCGAAGTACGAAGAAAAAACGGGACGGCTCATCGTGGTGTCGTGCATAGACAATCTGATAAAAGGCGCAAGCGGACAGGCGGTGCAGAACATGAACGTCATGTTCGGTCTGCCCGAAACCACGGGACTTCCCCGCGTCGGATTCCACTTATAAGGAGAGGTCGATGAAAACCAATTACGACAGCATAATACAAAAGGCGAATACGCTCGTCGAGGCGCTCCCGTACATATGCGCTTTCAGCGGCAAATTCGTCGTCGTCAAATACGGCGGCAACGCGATGAATAATCCGGACATCATAAAGACCATACTTCAGGACGTCGCCGCGCTCAAGACCGTCGGCGTATACCCTATCGTCGTGCACGGCGGAGGTCCGGAGATCAACGCAATGCTCGGCAAAATCGGGAAAAAGAGCGAGTTCGTGAACGGATTGCGCGTCACCGACGCAGAAACAATGGAGATCGTGCAGATGATCCTGTGCGGTAAGGTAAACAAGAACGTAACGTCGAACCTGAGCAGTATGGGCGTCCGCGCGATAGGCGTAAGCGGCAAAGACAACGGACTTATCCGCGTCAGAAAAAAACCGCCCGTCGGCGGCGTGGATTACGGCTACGTCGGCGAGATCGTTTCGGTCAACGGAGAAATGCTCAAAGGACTTTGCCTCGAAGATTACGTGCCCGTCATCGCGTCGATCGGAGTGGATGAAAACGGCGAGAGTTATAACATCAACGCGGACACGGCGGCGTGCGAAATAGGCGCGGCTGTCGGCGCGGACAAACTGCTCTTTCTGACCGACATAGACGGCATACGCCGCGACGCAAACGACGAGGACACGCTCATTTCCGAAGTGCGCGTCGGCGACGTCGAAGGCATGATCGAATCGGGCGTTATTTCCGGCGGCATGATCCCCAAAGTGCGCGGATGCGTAACCGCGGTCAAAAAAGGAATAAAGAACGTGCATATAATAAACGGCACGATACCCCACTGCATACTCGTCGAGCTGTTCACCGTCAAAGGTATAGGCACGCTCATACTCGAGTAATCATCGGATAATATCATGGAACAACTGGAAAAAATCAAAGAAATCGAAAAAGAAAAGTATATGAAACTCTTTCGCCGTCAGAACGTATGCTTCGAGCGCGGCGAAGGCTGTAAACTTTACGATATAGGCGGGCATGAATACACCGACTTTTTCGGCGGTATCGCCGTCAACAGCCTGGGATATAACGACCCCGACCTCGTCAAAGCCGTTTCCGAGCAAGCCGGCAAGATAATGCATACTTCCAACCTTTACTATAATCTGCCGCAGATCGAACTTATAGACCGGCTCGTGGACGGAAGTACTTTCGAAAGAGCGTTCCTCTGCAACAGCGGCGCGGAAGCCAACGAATGCGCGATCAAGATCGTGCGCAAGCTCGCAAGCGAAAGCGGTTCGGGCAAGTCGACTATCGTCACCGCCCGCGAGTCATTTCACGGACGGACGCTCGCTACCGTCACGGCGACCGGTCAGGAAAAATATTCCGCGCCCTTCGCTCCCCTTCCGGGCGGGTTCAAATATGTGCCGTTCAACGACCTCGAAGCGCTCCGCGGCGCGGTGACTCCGGACGTCGGCGCCATCATGCTCGAATGCATTCAGGGCGAGAGCGGTATTACGCCGGCTACGTACGACTACCTCGTCGGCGCGTACGCGTTCGCGCGGCAGAAAGGCATTCTTCTTATCCTCGACGAAGTACAGACGGGTTCGGGCAGAACGGGCAAATTCTATTGTTTCGAGCATTACGGCATTACGCCGGACATCGTGACGCTTGCCAAAGGTCTGGGCGGCGGCGTTCCGATCGGGTGCTGTCTGGCGCGCGGAGAAGCCGCGGACGCGTTCCGTCCCGGCGACCACGGCACGACGTTCGGCGGCAATCCCCTCGCTTGCGCCGCCGCAAACGTAGTCGTTAAAAAACTGCGCGAAACCGATCTGCTCGACCGAGTGACCGAAGCGGGCGAATACCTTTCGGACAACTTAAGCGAAAAACTCGCGCGACATAAATTCGTGCTCGACATACGCGGGAAAGGACTGCTCAAAGGCGTGCAGCTCGACGAGCGCATTCCGGCGGCGAGCATAGTGGGCAAAATGATGAGCCTCGGCGTAATAATCGGCACGTGCGGACACAATACGCTCCGTATCGCGCCGCCGTATATCGTATCTCACGCCGAAATAGACGACATGACGGACAAGCTCGAAACCATACTGTCCGGAATAAATATCTGACAATAAAATTTCAAGGAAGTAAAAAACAATGACGTTCAACGATTACAAAGCTACGGGCAAGATAAAAAACAAGCATATGCTTACGCTTATGGACTATTCGACCGAGGAGATCTGGGAACTGCTCAAGTGCGCGATCGATCTTAAAAAGAAGCAGTACGCGCATGAGCCGCACCCTTACCTGAGCGGCAAAACGCTGGCGATGATATTCGCCAAGTCGTCCACGCGCACGCGCATTTCTTTCGAACAGGGCATCAAACAGCTCGGCGGTTCTCCCCTCTTTCTTTCGACCAACGACATACAGCTCGGTCGCGGCGAACCCATACGCGACACCGTGCGCGTGCTCGAAAGAATGAATATCGACGGCATAATGATAAGGACGTATAAGCAGTCCGACGTCGAGGAACTCGCGAAATGGGGACATATTCCGATCATAAACGGTCTGACCGACGAATTCCATCCCTGCCAGGTGCTCGCGGACTTACTCACCGTATACGAAAAATTCGGCAGATTCGAAGGGCTTAAACTGACGTTCTTCGGCGAAGGGTTCAATATGGCGAACTCGCTCATGCTCGGTTGCGCAAAAGTCGGAATGGACGTTTGCATTTGCGCGCCCGAAGGGTTTCAGCCCGATCCCGCGATCGTCGGGGAAGCGAGAAAAAGCGCGTTTAACGGCGCGAAAGTTACCGTCACGAGCGACGTCGACGAAGCGATCAAGGGCGCGGACGCGGTCTACACCGACGTGTTCTTCTCCATGGGTCAGGCGAAAGATCCGGCGAAAGAAGCTGCTATGATGCCCATGCAGGTCAATTCGGCTATGATGAAAAAAGCCAACCCCGACGCCATTTTCCTGCACTGTCTGCCCGCTCACCGCGGAGAAGAAGTCACCGACGAAGTAATGGAAAGCAAACAGTCATGGATATTCCCCGAAGCGGAAAACAGACTGCACGCGCAGAAAGCCGTCATGTATCTGCTTATGAAAGAGTAAACGTATGAAAAAAATCAAAGTAAACGTACGCTACGCCCTGCCCGACGACGCGCTCGGAATACGCGACATAATGCACGACGCATTCAGAAGCTATATGGCGGAGCTCGATAAAGTCGAGGTCAATCTGCACGCGCTCACCGAAACGGTGGACGATATTCTGTACGACATCAAAAATCACGCCGTTTTCGTGGCTGTGAACGAGAAAAACCGACTGCTCGGCGCAATCCGCGTAAAAGAACTGACGAAGGACCTGGCGTACATATACCGATTCGGCGTGCGCACGGAGATCAAAAACATAGGCGTGGGCAGTCGCCTGCTCGCCGCCGCCTGCGATTTCTGTACCGAAAAAAATTACAAAGCGATCGCGCTTCACACGAACGCACGCTTCTATACCCTCGCCCGCTATTATTACGGCAAGCGGTTTTTCGTGCACTCGACGAGGACGGACAAAGGTTATATCAGAGCGCTGTTTATAAAAGAACTGACCGGAGACCGCGATTACGACATCACGCCGGCGCACAACGAATAAAATTTTTCGATTTTTATCGGGTATAACTTTTATTGCAGTAAAGTTTATTATAATTTTATTATAGTAAATGGCTGTCGCGAAAAGCGACAGCCATTTTAGTTATGTATACGAAAGCGTCATGTTTTTATAAAATTCTTTCAGAAAAACTCGGCATAGCGTTCCGCAAGGTATGCGATACGCTCGGGCGTTATGAGCCCCTTGCCTATCGCCACTTTCAGATATTGCCCGCTCAAAGCTTCGAACGCGCTTTCCGGTATAGGATATATCTCGTTGAATTCATCATACGTGTATAAGCCGTATTCGGCTACGTCCGCAAGATACGCAGCTTCGTCTATCGTCATCGTTTCTCCGTCTACGTCGAAGATATTGAACAGTCCCGTTATTCCGCCCGGCATCGACAGCATTCCGTTCACGTAATAGCACAAGTGCCCGTACGTCACCGGACTGTACGCCGTCGTCACCTCTACGCTTACTTCCACGCCCGTGAGCGTCACCGCACTATACCCGTACGTTCCATCCTCGCCTGCGGTCTGTTTATTGAACCGATGTCCTATATACTCCTCCGCGTTCTCGTCGAGATATACGTATCTGTTCAGATCATAATCCCAGAACCCGTGCTCGGATATTACGTTTACAGTCGTTCCGTCCGAGAACGAGAGTTCTATCACTTCGTAATGCCCTATCGGGTCGCTGTCTATGAACAGTATCGGCGCGGTGTCGTATGTTCCCGTCGCCATATTCCATACAAGTAACGTTTCGTCGCCCGTCAAGTCTTCCACCGCTTTCTGCGTACCGTCTGCAAGCGTGATAAGCGTCCCCGCCGCTATGCATTCCTCGGACTGTTGAGATTTATCTACAATGCTCGATTTCGCATTCATGGTACGTTGCGACGCATTCAGGTCGCACGCATGGAATATATATCTGAGATCTCCAATCTCATAACTTATGGCTATACTTCCGGCAGTACCGTTCTCCGAGATAGAAATATTCGTATACGCACCGTTTTGAATAGTTCCTGTTTTTACTGTATCGCTTAACCCTTTCCAATTCTGTGCGTCGCCCTCAAAACACATCTTGCTATTGTACTCAAAAGTCCTCGCGCTTCCGGTATTATTCGTAAGCTGTAAATTCCAGGTACTGCCGCTCTTACTTATTATGCATACTTCCATATCATGTTGTTTATACATAGTCGGACTGATAACATTTCCGTAAGCCGACATAGTTCCCGACGCATTCAGATCATACGCATAGAATACGGTTCTTTTAACGCCTACGGCATAGGATATAGCTATACAGCCCGCTGTACCGTTCTCCTGTATTTCCATTTGAACTGTACTTCCGTTCGTAACATCTTTAATTTGTTTGACATCGGATAAACCTATCCAATCCTTTGCGTCGCCTTCAAAACACATCTTGGCATTATACTCAAACGTTCTCGTGCTTCCGGTATTATTCGTAAGTTTAATCAACCATTTATTGTCGTTTTTACCGACTATACCTACTTTCATATTGTTTTTGGTATAAGTACGCACAGGCGTTGAGCTTCCGAAACTCGTCATAGTACAGGATATATTGAGGTCGTATGCGTAGAATATATTTCGAGTGCTGCCGCTTACGTAAGATAATGCGATACTTGTTGCCGAACCGTTTTCTTGCACCGCCACAATAGTCGATTCACCTGGTTCAAGCTCTGATGTAGTTACAATATTAGTCAACCCAATCCAATTTTTTGCATCACCTTCAAAACACATCTTTGCATTATATTCAAAACGACGAACGCTACCTGTATTATTTGTAAGTTCGATTAACCATGTCGTATCGTTTTTTCCGACTATACCGGCTTTAATGCCGTTTTGCGTGGGATTATAATATGACACTGAACTACCGAAAGCGCTCATTGTGCCGGCAGTACTCAAATTATATGCATAAAATATATACCGTGTACTTCCGCTTATGTATGACATAACCATATCCGTTGCCGAGCCATGCCATTGTATTTTGAATATAGTCGATGCTCCGTTCGCTATCTCCGCAGTAGGCATGACATTATTAAGTCCGTTCCAATTCATTGCGTCGTTATCGAAGCACATCTTTTGATTGTAATAAAAACGACGCCGACTTCCTGTGTTATTGGTAAGTTTTACTGTCCATACATCGCCGCACAATGATATGATACTCACTTTCATATTATTCTGTGAGAAACTATAACAGGTCTTGGAACTACCCAAACTTGTCATAGTACGCGACGAGCTATCAAGGTTATGTGCATAAGATATGTATCGATTGCTACCGTTTTCATAAGATATTGTTATGTCTGACGCTGTACCGTTTTCTTGTATTGAAATTATAGTTGAATTTCCATTCTGAATAATATCTGTATTTTCTATATCCCACAATCCCGTCCAATTTCGTGCGTCGTCCTCAAAACACATTTTTTGATTATACTCAAAGCTACGTGCGCTTCCCGTATTATTTGTCAATTTGATCAGCCAATTACTGCCGCTTTTCGCAACAATACTTGTCGTTATGCCGTTATTAGTATAAGTCGAGGCAAGCGGCTTAGTATTACCATAATCTATAGTTTGTAATAAGCAATTAATCATATCTGCGTCATACGCTTCCAAATTATGCGGAACAGGGAAATGATTCATGCTTCGTTTATTTACATTGCAATTAGTTGTTTCAAATTTTTTATTATAATTTATTGCGCCGTCATATCCAACCGCCTTTTGTGAATCGATATCAACACATAAATCACCTGACAAATTTCCAATAATTAAAGATGCCACAGGACTAAGTTCCCTTATAATATTAATTAATTCCGATGATAATTCTGTATATTTCTCAAGATAATTACTGTCACTAATTATGTGATTCATAATACTAAAAGATGTTTCACCACTTAAAGTATAAAACTGAATATGCGGATTTTGCGCAAAAACATTGTTCCAGGTATTTCTTCGAGTTTCCAAGTTACAGAAATAATACTGATGCCCACATCTTCCTGTTATGCATTTTTGTCTATTAAATGTATCTATTCCAAGCATTGCAACAAAATCATTATCATACCAACTTCCGTTATACGGCGTACCAAGGCTTACAAGCGCCGCAACATTCTTCGGATGCTCTATTGCGTATTGCATATTTATCAATCCGCCCATAGAATGACCTATCAAATTTATACGCGGCAAACTACCCATTTTACATAAATAGTCATAGGATATTTTATCTATTACGTAATGAAGCTGTTCGTAAACATCTTCCATTGCCGCATATGTATCGCTTATATCAAGAACTATTACGGTATGTTTAGAAAAGTCAGATATAGTCGAATATGCATTACCGTATTCGAAATATAAATTAAAACTACTTTCGCTTTCCGTTTTTGCTCTAAAAACCTGTATCCCCGATATTGAAGAATTACGCATTTTTTCGATAATAGAATCATAATCACAAGCAAATTCTACTTTGTCGGTACCTTGACCGTTAAAACCGTTACTCCACGTTCCGGCATTTGCACCTACTCCATGCATAAATACTGTTATTGCAGGTGTATCGTTACTGACAGATGTCGCCGACGTTATTGAGTGTAATTGCTCTCGCGTTAAACTATTGTCTTGTCCCGAATAATCTGCAAGCGCCGTCAATGTCGGAATGCATATAAGCGCCGTTAATGCTACTATAATACAAATTGC